>JBBSBO010000330.1:0-4291 GCA_038251215.1 Caldilineales bacterium | reverse complement strand
GCGACCTCTACGCGCTCGGCGCGCTGCTGCACGAGCTGCTCACGGGCCATGCGCCTGGCGCTGCACCTGCTCCCGAACTGTCGCCCGCCGTGCAAGCGATGCTGGCGCGCGCCACGGCTGTGGACCCAGCCGCGCGCTTTGCGAGCGGTCACGCCCTCGTCGAGGCCTATCGCGCCGCGCTCGCCGCGCCGGTCAAGGGAACGGCGAGCGTTGAGATCGGCGACGCGGACGCCTCACCGCCGCACGCGCCCTGGCTGCGCCCCCTGCTCGGCGCGTCGGCCCTGGCCGCGGCGCTGTTGGGCCGCAACGCGCCCTCCGCCGATAATTTGCCCAGCGACCGCCGCGGCCTCTTCGCCCTGTTGTTGACCACGCTGGGCATCTTCGTCGCCGTGCTGCAATTCGTGCTCAACATGTTCAGCCTCTTCGACCGCTCGGCGCAGCTCTTGGCGGGCACGCTGCCCTATGTGATCGTGCTGCTCTTTCTGGGCGGCCTTATCCTCTCCGTGAACACGCTGGCGCGCTCCAACTCCGCGCTGCGCCGTCGCCAAGCCGGCGGGCTGCTCGCCGTGATCCTGGTAGTGCTGGCGGGCTGGGGCGGGTGGTGGACCTATGCCCGACTCAAGCCGCCGGAGGGCTTCGTCATCCTCATCGGCGACTTCGAGGCCGAGGGTACGGAGAAACAGATCGACGTCGCCCGCTATATCTCGCAGTCGCTGGAGCAGGAGCTGCGTCACCTGGACGGCCTGGCGGGGGCCGTGCGCAGCGGCAAGACCTACAAGAACGCCGACGAGGCGCGCCGCGCCGGCATTGAACACGACGCCACGCTCGTCATCTGGGGCTGGTATGACGCCGGCGGCATCAGCCCGCGCATCGAGGTGATGGACATCCCAGACCTGGACGCCGGCCTCAACCGTTCGCGCCTGCTGGTCAAGGCCGCCGGCTTTGCGCCCATTCCCGGCGCCGCCGCGGCCCTGGGGGGAGCCGGCGGCCCCAACGTCACCGACATTTCCACCTTTGTCTACCAGCCGGCTGTGCTGCCCAGCGTCGATCTCTTCATCCAGAACGGCCCGCAGGAGTTGAACTATGCGGCCTCGGCCATTTTGGGCATCGCCTTCTATGCCAACGGCGACGCCGAGCACGCGCGCGAGTTGCTCGACCGCGCCCTGACGCTCTCCGAGCCGCTGGAGGATGCCTCTGCCATCGGCAAGGGGCGCATCTATTTTCAGCGCGCCACCATCGACTATGACGAGGGCCGCCTGGCGGACGCCGCCGCCGACCTCGAGCGCGCCGTCGCCATCCAGCCCGACCTCTACGAGGCGCACTACAACCTGGCCATGGTCTACGCCCAGCTGTGCGACCCCGCACGCCGCCTGCCCGACGCGGTCAAGGCCGCCGAACAGGCCGTCGCGTTAGAGCGGGACAAGACGGAGGCGCGCCGCCTGCTCGGCAACCTCTACCTGCAGCAGGGGCGCACGGCGGAGGCGATTGCCGCCCTCGAGCAAGCGGCAGAGCAAGAACCCGACGAACCCTCCACCTTTGACCAGCTCGCCTCGGCCTACAACGCCGCGGGCCGGACGGAGGCCGCAGCCCAGGCCGCGCAGCAGGCGCTCGCGCTGTACGAGCAAGCCGCCCTCGCCCAGCCCGCCGACCCGCTGACGGCGCATCTTGACCTGGGCTACGCGCACCTGCGCGCCGAAGAGTATGATCGCGCCCTCGACGAGTTCAACACAGCTGCCGTCCTCGCGCCGGATGACGCGGCGGTGCATCGCGCCCTGGGCAATGTCTACTACTGGCAGGGCAACGCCGACCAGGCCATCGCCGAATATCGCCGCTGGGCCGAACTGGCCCCAAAGGATGGGGACGCCCCCTTGCTCCTCGGCCTGACGCTGTCGGAGCAGGGCGACCTGGCGGGCGCCATCGCCGGCATGAAACAGGCCGCCGCGCTCAACGTTTGCGACACCGGCCCCTATCTGATCTTAGCCGGCCTCTATTGGCAAGACGAAAACCTGGCCGACTCCGCCGTCGCCTATGAGCAGGCCGCCGCCATCGAGCCGGACAACGCCGAGACCTATCAGATGCTCGGCAACATCCGCTACTTCGAGGGCAACCTGCCCGCGGCGCAGGCCGCGCTGGAGAAGTCTGTCGCCCTGGACCCGACGCAGGCGGAAAGCTACCGTGCCCTGGGCATCGCCTATATGGATCAGGAAGACTACGTCGCCGCGGCCAAGAACTGGGCGCGCTTGGCGGAGCTTGCGCCCGACGAAGCGCTGTCGTTCATCTCGCTGGGCAGCGTCTATCTCGTCCTGCAAGAGTGGCAGGGCGCGGCCGACGCCTATCGCCGCGCCCTGGAGCTGGAGCCTAGCGCCGACTCGCGCGCCTCGCTCGCCGTCGCCCTCTACCAGTTGGGCGACATCGACGGCGCAGCCGCACAACTGGAGCAGGCGCTCGTGGACGACCCCGACAACGCCGGCGCCCACAGCACGCTGGGTGACGCCTACTTCCGCCAAGGCCGTCTGGATGACGCCGCCGACCAATACCGCGCCGCGCTCGCCGTGGAGGATAGAGCCTACCCGCGCTCGCAGTTGGCCTCGATCTATGTGGCGCAGGATCGCCAGGCCGACGCCCTCGACGAGTTGCAGCGCGCCGTCGACCTGGAGCCGGACAACTGGTACTATCGCTATCTGCTCGGCGACTTCTATGCGCAGACCGGCGACCTCGACGCAGCCGTCGCCGGTTATGAGGCCGCGCTCGACCTCAACTCGCAGGCCGCCGCGGCCAGTTACGGCCTGGGCCTGGCGGCTTATCGCCAGTGCCGCCTTAGCGCCGCCTCCAAGGCCATCGGTCAAGCCGTGGCCCTGGACAACGGCGCCACGACCTACCTGGGCCTGCAAGCCGCCATCTACTGGGCGCAAAACCGCGTCGAGGAGGCCGACGCCATCTACCGCAACCTGCAAGCGGCGCCGCCCGACGACTGGATCGCGCACCTCTCCGCCGGCGATTACTTCTATCAGACGGGCGACCTGGACGCGGCCGCGCAGCAGTTCCAAACGCTGCTGGAGGCGGGCGACGCGACGCCGCTGCTGCTCTCGCTGGCCTATACCGCGCTGGGCAAGGTCTACTACGCGCAGGATCGCCTGCTGCCCGCCGCGGCCGAATATGAATCCGCCCTCGCTTCCTTCCCGGCCAATGCCGAGGCGCAGACCCTGCTGGGCGATATTGACCTGCGCAACGGCGACCCCGCGGCCGCGGCCCAAGCCTATGACGCCGCGCTCGAGCTGCTGCCCAGCTATGGCCGTTTCTTCCCGCCCGACACGTCCGCGCTGCTGGAGGTTTCCATCGCCCTGCGCCGCGGCCTGGCCCTCGACCGGCTGGCGCAGACGGCGGAGGCGGACGCCGCCCGCGCCCACGCGCTGGAGGCCGCGCAGGCCTTCGCTGCGCGCTCTCCCAACTCGCCCGCGGCCAACGCTGCCCTGGTCATGGCGTATCAGGCGTTGGGCGACAGCGCGCGCGCCCAAGCCGCCTACGACGCCGCGCTGCAATGCGACGGCTCCATCGCCATCACCTTCGCCCGCTTCCAAGAGGAAATGGCGAAACTGCAATAACCGCCTTTGTGGTTGGCTTTTCTTTCCCGATCGACGCGCTCTCGGTTACCATGAGGCGAAATCGGACTTCATCGACACGCCGCGCAGAAAGACTTCGCCCCATGGATCCAACCACCCCCGCGCCGGACATGACGCCGGACACGGCCCCGGACACAGCCCCGGACACTGTGCCGGACATCGCAGGGCTGCAACAAACCGCCGCCCAAATTCAGGCGCAGATCGGCCGCGTGATCGTGGGCAAGGCCGCCACGGTGGAGTTGCTGCTGGTCGCGCTCTTTTGCAACGGGCATGTGCTGCTGGAAGACGTGCCCGGCGTGGGCAAGACCACGCTGGCGAAGGCGCTGGCACGCTCGCTGGGGTGCAGCTTCAGCCGCATCCAGTTCACGCCTGACCTCCTGCCCTCCGACATCACCGGCGTCAACGTCTTCAACCAGCAGAGCGGCCAATTCGAGTATCGCGCCGGCCCGCTGATGGCGCAGGTCGTGCTGGCGGACGAGATCAACCGCGCCGGCCCGCGCACGCAGTCCGCCCTGCTCGAGGCGATGGAGGAGCGCCAGGTCACCGTGGACGGCGAAACGCGGGCGCTGCCCTATCCCTTCCTCGTGCTGGCGACGCAGAACCCCGTGGAGCTGGAAGGCACTTTCCCGCTGCCGGAGGCGCAGGTCGACCGCTTTTTGCTGCGCGTGGGC
>JBBSBO010000329.1:0-4298 GCA_038251215.1 Caldilineales bacterium | reverse complement strand
GTCCCTTGTCCGCCGCCCGCCGGCGCGACGGGGCTGCACGCCGCCGCGGCCAAGAGCAGCGCCATCACAACCAGTGTTGCAAACCGCCTGCACTTATCTCTAGTGATACCGATCATCTGTCTTCTTACTTTCCAGTTGGTTGACTCCCTCGACAACTGCAAGCCGGGGAGCAACGAGGAAACCGCGGCGAAATCAACGCTGCCAACGCAGGCAGTAATGCTCTACCACGGCGACGGTCAGATACAGCGCCTGCGCGATCACGATCAAGCTTAAGACCGCCACAAACATCAGCGGTGTATCCAGCACGCCGCGCGCCAGGTTGATCAGGAATCCCAAGCCGACATCGGCGCCCACAAACTCGCCCACCACCGCGCCCACCACCGCCAAGATCACGCTCAGTTTTAGCCCGCCGAAAAGGATGGGTAGGGCGGAGGGCAGTTCCAACAGGCGAAACATCTGCCACGGCGTGGCGCGCAGGCTGCGCATTAGGTCGCGCAGGTCCGCGTCCACGCTGCGGATGCCCACCATCGTACTCACCAGCGTAGGGAAAAACGCGATCAGCGCGCACACCAACACCTTGCTGAGCAAGCCGCTGCCGAACCAGATCACGAGTAGCGGCGCCACTGCCACAATCGGCACGCTCTGGCTGGCGACGATGTAGGGCGAGAGCAGCCGTTCCGCCGTGCGGTTCTTGCCCAGAAAGTAGCCCGTCACCAGCGCCGTCCCCACACCCAAAGCGAGACCCAGGCCAATCTCCGCCAGCGTGACCGCGGCGTGCCGCGCCAGCGAACCGTCGCGCAGCACCGTGACCAGCTTCGCCCACACAAGTTCCGGCCCCGGCAAAATGAAGGCCGGATAGTCCTGCTGTCGCACCAACGCCGACCACAGCCCTATCCCGATCAGCACGACACCCAGCGGCAGCAGGCGCTCAACTACTTTGGCGGCGCCCCGCGCCCTGCGCGGCCGCGGCGCCGGCACAGACCACTGCTCCTGGCTGCGTGTTGCCACCCGATTTCTACCTTGTCCTTTCAGCACCGGTTGCCCCGCGCATGGCCCCTGCCGGCAAGCAAAAACCCCGAAGTCACAAAGTGACTTCGGGGTTGACGACAGCACATGTGGAAAACAGGCCGCGTGAACGCCGCGTCCCATTGCTTGCCACTTGCACCCTCTTTCATCCGGACTCTACCGTCGGCGTCGGTTTTGCAATTCTGCTCACCGAACTCATGCCCCAGGCAAAACATTTATGTCAAGTTCGCGCCTGGCGACTCGCGGGCTTACCGGCCGCGCCTGAACTGCGCTTTCTATCTGAGCTTAACGCCTGCGCGTTCCGCCTGCCGGATCACCGCCGGTCGGGAATTGGGATTCGCTCCCTCACCCTGCCCCGAAGGTTGAAGCAACTGCTTCTTCTATTGTGCTTGAAATTATAGCGGCGAGCCGGGGCGCGGTCAAGTGTTCGCCCCTGCAATTGGGATACGCCGCCCTCATGCGGGGACGGCGGGAGCTGAGCTGTTTTGCCGCACAATGCCCGCCATCACGCTGATCGTCTTATCCAGGTAGCTGACGCCTTCCGGCAACATGGCTGTCGCATCCAGGTAACCGCCGCGGCCGGTGTGGCCAATCGGGCCGGGGTTGATCACGGTCACCTTGCCTTGCCGCCGCACCCGGTTCCACTCGGAGGCCGGCAGGATCGACCAGCGACCCGGCGCCAGCAAATTGAGCTTCTGCGAGCGATCTTTGCTCCCCACAATATGATAGAGGTGTTCTATCTGCAAGAGGCTGGGGTCGCTGGAAAAGATGCCGCCCATCGAGATCACGCGCACGGGCGCCGCCAGCGCCTCCGCTAAATACCCCGCCGCACCCACCGCGATCTGCGCCGAGCCGCTGTAAGCTACGATAAAGACCGGCGCGGGGTGAGCCGGGTCATAGTCATAGCGCCGCAGCGCGTCCAGCAGCACCTCTGCCGAGGCTTGGTTGTACATCGGGCCGTAGCGCTTGTCGGCGGAGAGCATGATCTGCCACAGGTTGCGCACGTTGATCAGGTGCCCCACGAGCTTCGGCCCGTGTAGCTTGCTCCACAGCGCCAGCTGCCACAGGCGCGCGAAGAACGGTTGGCCGGTCAAAGCCAGATTATTGATCGAGTAGGGAAAAACATCGTCGATGACTACCGTGTGCGGCAGCGCCAGCGCCAGCCGGTGCAGAAACTCCTGCTCATACACACTGAATGTCTGCCCGGATACGCGGCCAATGCCGGACAGAAAGATCAAGTAGCTGTCGCTGTGCGGGCGCACGGTGCGCACCAGCCCGTCCGGCGGGAGATTGTCGGAATAGATGCGGTCGTCGAACCAGCCCGCCCACCAGCCCATCACCTCGAACGGAGTGAGCGCCGCCCAGATAAAGAACCCGACGATCACGATCCCAATATAGGCGAGAATATCGCTGGCGAAGTCTACCATACCATTTTCACACCGTTTCCACGCGCCTACGTCGGGCGATCTTGCGGCGGCTGCGGCACACCCGGCGCGCCCGGCAGAGTTGCCGAGTTGGTGATGCCCTGCTTATCTACCAGCAGCTTGGCGGGGCGTCGCCGCAGCTGCGGCAAGTCCTTCACGGCGTATTGTAGCTGCGCGCCGATGGCCTTCTTGCGCAGCCAACGGCCCACGCCGTAGATGGGAATGCCCACCGTGCGCCGCACTGCCTGTAACAACAGCCACCCCAAGCCCGCCGCCAGCACCGCCTGCCACAGCGTCAACCCCAGCGCCGTCTGTACCGCGATCACAATCGCGACCATGGTCCACAAGCTCAGCAGAATGCCGAAGGGATTACCGAAGAAAGGCGTCAACTCGAAAAACGCCAACACCTGCGGCGCATAGGCCAGCCCTACCACCGCAGCCACCGGCGCCCATGCGACCGGCTTCCCGAATCCGTATTTGCCCACGGCAAAGATGCTAGCAGTCCACAGCAAATAGCCGACGAGGTAGCTGAGCAGCGAGATCAGCACGGCGGGGACAAAGCGACTCGGACGCACCTTATTGATAAACAGCACCAAGCTCTGCCCCACGGACTCCGAGATGCCCGCCAACGCCACCACTGCCAGCGCCAGCCAAATGCCGCCTTGCGCCCGCTGCACCGTCACGAAGATGTTCGCGTCGAACATCATGGCCTGGCGTATGGCTTGGCCTATAGAGGGAAGAGTCTGCGTTTCCATCCTCACAACCGTTCCACGACCGGCACCCGGCAGCCGGCGACTCGCTTCAATCCATGGACAGTGTGACCCCCGGCACGCAGCGCCTTGCGCCTTGGGATCTTCCTGCGGTGTTTCTCCTGCGGGCTATTCTACTAGATTATCACCCCAGACGCCGCCTGCGCCAAAAGCGCCTGCCCCATACTGCGGATCAGCCAGATTGTGGACGCCCACGCGCCGCGCTATAATGTCCCCCAGTGACAACCGTAACTCGGCGATTGCTGCCTGGAGCGCTATGTCTTTCGACGAACTTCTGCACAAACTGGGCGTCCTTCTCGGCGTCAGCATGATCGCCGCCGGCGCGCTCCTCAGCATTTGGCTGCTGACGCACTTTCCCGCTGTGCCCAACTTTCTGGCCGCGCGCGCCTTGGCCGTCCAACCCGTCCTGATCGCGCCGCAAAGCGCCCCCCAGGCCGAGCCGCCGCTCAGCCCGCTTGCGTCCGCCCAAGCGCCCCTCACGGCAGCGGACTCGCCCCTGTTCTCCGGCGCGCCGTTCGTCGTGGGCCTGGCGGCGGACCTGCCGCGCCAGTTGACCGACGCCCTCCTGCGCCTCAATATCCCGGTCATCGCGGATGATGGCGCAGATACGGCGGATGCCGGCAACGCAAGCCTCAACCGTCAAGCCGCCCTCGTACTCAGCTATGTCGAGGAGGACGGCGCGCCGCTCTTCCGCCAGATCTTCGCTGTCGCCGACATCTTCAATACCCTGCACACCACGATCCGCTGGTCACAGGTGCAGGACGCGTGGCAAGGATCGAGCGGGCGCTACAGTTCCGTGGCGGTGCGCGCCGATTCGCTGGCCGCCCTCGAATCCATCCTCGGCCCTGCCGGCCCGGCCGTAATGGCCTATTCCGGCACGGACGAAATCGTGCAAGCCTTGCAGCGCGACCCGGCGGCCCTGGCCTTCGTGCCCTTCGACGAACTGACGCCGGAGTTGGTCGTCTATGAGCTTGACGGCCAAAACCCGGTCGAAAATGATGCCCGCTTCGACGCTGCGACCTATCCCTTCGTGGCGACCGTCTACGTGCGGCCCGGCGCGGCGCCCGTGCCCCCCTCC
>JBBSBO010000328.1:0-4299 GCA_038251215.1 Caldilineales bacterium | reverse complement strand
GTTGTGATGAAGCGAACACTACTGATTGGGGTCGTCGTAATTGCCGTGGCGGTGATCGGCTGGCTGCTCTACGCGGCTTTGCTCGCGCCGGGCGCGCAAGAGTCGGACGCCACGCCGGAGGCCGCGGCTCAGGCCGAAGACCTCGCCAACGTGATCTGGGCCTCCGGCAAGCTGCAGCCGCGCGTGTGGGCCGGCCTCAGCACGCCCAACAGCGGCCTCGTCGGGCGGATTTACGTGCAGGAAGGGGACTGGGTGGAGGCCGGCGACCTTTTGCTGGATCTGGACGGCGCCATCACGCAGAGCGAAGTGGCGATGGCCGCGGCGCAGGTGGTGGAAGCGCAGGCCACACTGGATAAGTTGCGCGCCGGCGCCTCCGCTGCCGAAATCGCCGGCGCGCAGGCGCAAGTGGCCGCGGCCGAGGCGATGGTGGCCCAGGCCGCCGGCCAAATGCTGGAGACGCAGTCGGCCATTGACCTTGCCCAAACCGGGGCGGACATCGCCCAGAAGGAGTATGCCGAGCTTGCCGCCCACCCCACCGCGCCGGAGCTGGAGGCCGCCCAGGCGGAAGCGAGCATCGCCCAGGCCGGCGTGAGCCAGGCTCAGGCCGCCTATAACCTGGTGCGCGGCGACCCCAACATCGCCGCCTTGCCCGAGGCGATGACCTTGCAACAGATGACCGCTGCCTGGGAGGCGGCCAAAGCCAAGCTCAACCTCGTCGAGCAGGGGGCGACGCCGGAGCAGTTGGCGGTGGCGCAAAGCCGCATTGAGGCCGCTCAAGAACAGGTGGAGTCGGCCAAGAGCCGCGGCCCCGCCGCCGAGGCGGCTGTGCAATCGGCCATCGCCGGGCAGGCGAGCGCGCAGGCCGCGCTCGACCGGCTGCTGGCGGGCGCCACGGCCGAGGATATCGCCATGGCGGAGGCGCACGTGCAGTCGGCGCAGGCCGCGCTGGCGTCGGCCCAGGCGATGGCGGACCAGGGGCGCATCGTCGCGCCCTTCGCCGGACAGATCGGCACAGTCAATGTCCGCCCCGGCGAAATGGCTTCGCCGCAGCAGTTCGCCATTCGCATGGGGGACACGCGCCAGATGCACGTGGAAACGACCGACCTGCGCGAGACGGATGTTGTGCGCTTGCGCCTAGGCATGCCGGTGGAAGTAACATTTGATGCTTTGCCCGATCACATCTTTCAGGGTACGATCAGCAAAATCGCCCCGGTCAGCAACACGGACCAGGGCAGCACCAACTACTCGGTGCAGATCGACGTCAAGGACTTGGACGATAGCCTGCGCTGGGGCATGACGGCCTTCGTCAACATCACAGCGCCTTAATTAGGCCACTGATTGAATCGATCAAATAGATCGGCACAGATTGATCTGTGAGTATCTCTTGCATCAGTGTTGATCAGTGTCCGCTTTTTCTAATCCAATGCAGTATTCTACCTAGACATCACAGCGCCATGCGCGAGGAACTGATCCGCATTCGCGGGTTGACCAAAATCTATGGCAGCGGCGAGACCGCCGTCCACGCGCTGGAAGACGTCGACCTCTCCGTCGAGGGGGGCGAGTTTCTGGCGATCATGGGGCCGAGCGGCTGCGGCAAGAGCACGCTGCTCAACATGATCGGCGCGCTGGACCAACCCAGCGCGGGCGAGGTGTGGGTGGCGGGCGAGAACTTGGCCCATCTCAAGGATGTGGACGCCTTTCGCGCCCAGACAGTCGGCTTTGTCTTTCAGCTGCATAACCTGCTGCCGACCCTGACGGCGCGCGAAAATGTGGAAGTGCCCATGCAGGGCCAGGACATCAGCGGACCGCAGCGCCGCGCACGCGCCCTAGCGCTGCTCGAGATGGTCGGCCTGACGGGGCGGGCGGAGCATGTGCCCAGCAAACTCTCCGGCGGGCAGCGCCAGCGCATCGCCGTGGCCCGCGCCCTGGCGAATGACCCGCGCCTGATCTTGGCCGACGAGCCGACCGGCTCGCTGGACAGCCAAAGCGGCGAAGAGATCATGGCGCTGCTGGGCGAACTCAACCGCACGCAGGGCACGACGATCCTGGTCGTGACGCACGACCGCCGCGTGGCGCAGGCTACCCAGCGCATTGTGCGCATGCATGACGGGCGCGTGGTGGAGGATCACCGGCTGCTCGACCCGATAGAAGAAGATCTGCGCATGTTGGCGCGCAGCAAGCTGGGGCAGGCGATTCTGCACGGCGATGACATGCCGCAGGAACGTATCACGGCGGAAGAGGAGGCGGTGCTGCGCCGCATGTTGGCGCGCATCGACGGAGAGAACGATGGGGATGGCGCGGTGAAGGCGGCTGTGAAAGCGACGCAGACGAAATAACGAAGTAGAGGTGATAGACGCCGGCGACAAAGCCATGACGCCGGCATATGCTCGCGTGCAAGTAGGGATCGGCTCGCCGGACAATCGGCGACCGGCAGAAGGAGGGAGCCATGAACCAAAGTGACATCGCGCTGCTCTTTGACTACAACTACTGGGCGACGTCGCGTGTGTTGGCCGCGGCCCAACGCGCGACGGAGAACGAGCTTGGCTTGGAGACCTCGCTGAACTGGCAGGCGATCCAAAGCGCGCTCGCCCACGTTCTGGGCGCCGAGCGGATTTGGCGCGTGCGCTGCCAAGAACGCCATTCCCCCTCGGAACTGATCACAGCCGCCAATTTCGCCACGCTGCAAGATCTATGCCGGCGCTGGGACGAGGAAGAACAGGCGATGCGCGCTTATGTGGCCGGCCTAACCGACGCCGAACTGGGCAGCCTGATCCCCTACACCACGACGCAAGGCATGTCGATGCAGCGACTGCTGTGGCATATTCTGGTCCATGTCGTCAACCACGGCACGCAGCATCGCGCCGAGGCCGCCCTCTTGCTCACCGAGCTGGGCTACTCGCCGGGCGACGTGGACCTGACCGTGTATCTGGCGGAGCGCGGCTAGTTTTTGCATTTCCTGCGAAGATTGATCACGCAGCAAGGATGCAGGCTCGTTCAAGGAGCTAGATAGCGATGAGCGAAAGACAGGTAAACGCAGAAGCTGCGCCCCCAACGCTGCATTTTCGCGCCGACGGCACGTTCACGATCGTGCAGTTCACCGACCTGCATGTCAAGAACGGCGAGCCGCAAGACGAGGAGACCGTGGCCTTGATGGCTGCTGTCCTGGAGGCGGAACAGCCCGACCTGGCGGTCTTGTCGGGCGACGTGGTAGACGGCAAGGGCAGCCGCGACGCGGCCGCGTCGTGGCGTTTCGCCGTGGGGCCGCTTGTGGCGCGCGGCGTGCCCTGGGCTGCGGTCTTCGGCAACCATGATGACGAGGGCGACCGCAGCCGCGCCCAGTTGATGGAGCTGCAGCGCGCACTGCCGGGCTGCCTGTCGCAGCCGGGGCCGGCGGATGTGTCCGGCGTGGGCAACTACACGCTGCCGATCCACGCCGCCCGCGGCAGCCAAGCTGCGGCGACGCTCTATCTGCTGGACTCCAACGCCTATGCCGAGACGGACATCGCCGGCTATGGCTGGCTGCGGCGCGACCAGATCGCGTGGTACTTGCGCACGGCGCAGGCGCTGCGCGCGGCCCATGACGGCGTGCCGCTGCCCGCGCTGGCTTTTTTCCATATTCCCTTGCCGGAATACAATGAGGTGTGGGACCTGCACGTCTGCCGCGGTCACAAGTATGAGCCGGTGTGCTGCCCGCTGATCAACACGGGCTTCTATGCCGCGCTGCACGAGGCGGGCGACGTGATGGGCACGTTTGTGGGCCACGACCACGTCAATGACTTCGAGGGCGACCTGCACGGCATCCGCCTGTGCTTTGGCCGCAGCTCCGGCTTCAACACCTATGGCCGCGAAGGCTTTGCGCGCGGCGCACGTCTGATTCAGCTGCAGGAGGGCGAGCACACGTTCCGCACATGGCTGCGGCTGGAGGGCGGCGAGGTCGTGGAAGAGCAGCCACAGCACGATCCGCTCTTCCAGCGCCGCACCTGCATCTTGTAGGGTCGGATTTTACGGCAGCGATTTACCGCAGAGTACGCAGAGGGCGCAAAGGAAACGAGAAGGTCTCGAGTCCCTTTGCAGCCCTCCTCATTCATCATTCATACGATTTAACCGAATCCAATCCCAGACTAGAGAGCCGAAATGAAAACTGAGAAGACGCCGGTACGCATGGCGATGGTTGGGTGTGGGGGCATGGCGCGCCATCATGTGACGCGTATTTTGCAGCAGCAGGCTACGACGCAGATCGTCGCCACGTGCGAGCCGTCCGCGGCGGCCTACGCGGCCTTTTGCCAGGCCTTCGAAGAG
>JBBSBO010000327.1:0-4300 GCA_038251215.1 Caldilineales bacterium | reverse complement strand
GTGGGCAGGATTTCGAGCGAGGTGGTCTGTTGCGACAGGCTGACGGGGCGCTGGTGGATCGAGCGATAGTCTTCGGCTGCAGGCGGCGCCTGTTCGTCGATGACATCACCGAAGACGTTGAAGACGCGCCCCAGCATGGCTCTGCCGACCGGCGCGCGCAGCGGGTGACCCAAATCCGTGACAGGCGCGCCGCGTGCCAGCCCCTGGGTGGGCGTAAGCGCGATGCCGCGCACGGTGGTTTCGTTCAGGTGGGCGCTGACCTCGACGACGATCTCGCCGCGGTCGCCCGCATGTAGTTCGTTTTGGTGTGAAGGCAGCGCATGAGGGAAGTAGGCGTCAACGACGCTACCGCGCACCGCTACCACGGTGCCAAGGTGTTGATCGTCCATTGCAGCAAGCGGCTCCTGTCTGGGCGGACATGGAAGTCAATTGCCAGGATACTGCAAAAACTCCCCGGGCGCACGGGGCGTCCGAGGAGTTTCTGGCCTAGACTAGCGGCGAGGGTTGCGCCTGGTCACTTGACCAGTGCGGCGGCTCGCCAAGTTATAGCAAGTCTTACATGCCGTGCTTGATGGCAGCCTGCGCGGCGGCCAAGCGGGCGATCGGCACACGGAACGGGCTGCAACTGACGTAGTTCAGGTTCGTCATATGGCAGAACTCGATGCTGCTGGGGTCGCCGCCATGCTCGCCGCAGATGCCGACTTCCAGGTCGGGGCGCGTTTCGCGTCCCAACTTGACGGCCATTTCGATGAGCTTGCCCACGCCAGGCCGGTCTATCTGCTGGAACGGGTTCTGGGGCAGGATGCCTTGCTCGACGAACTGGATGAGGAACTTGCCTTCGGCGTCGTCACGGCTGATGCCGAAGGTGGTCTGGGTCAGGTCGTTGGTGCCGAAGCTGAAGAACTCCGCCTCTTCGGCCATTTCGTCGGCGGTGAGGGCCGCACGCGGCACCTCAATCATCGTGCCGAACTTGTAGTCGACGCTCATGTTGGTCTCAGCGAAGACCTGATTGGCGACGCGCTCCACGATTTCCTTCATGAACTTCAACTCGTTGACATGGCCGGCGAGCGGGATCATGATCTCGGGGTGGACGTCGACGCCCTCGCGCTTGACGCGCACGGCAGCCTCGATGATGGCGCGCGCCTGCATCTCGGTGATCTCGGGCATGATGATGCCCAGGCGATCGCCGCGCAGACCCAGCATCGGGTTGGCTTCGTGCAGCGACTCGACGCGGCCGAGCATGTCTTCCTTGACGCGCACCTGCGCCAGCAGGTTGTCGATCTCGCTCAGGGTCGTGCAGTGCTGCAGGCGCACCTTGAGGTCAGCCAGTTCGGAGACGAGGTCGTCGTGGCTGGGCAGGAACTCATGCAGCGGCGGGTCCAGCAGGCGGATAATGACGGGGTAGCCGTCCATGGCGCGGAAGATGCCCTCGAAGTCGCTGCGTTGCATGGGCAGCAGAGCGTCGAGTGCGGACACGCGGCGCGCCTTGGTGCCGGCCGTGATCATGTCCTGCACAATGGGCAGACGTTCTTCCTGGAAGAACATGTGCTCGGTGCGGCAGAGGCCGATGCCCTTAGCGCCATAGCGACGCGCGCGTTCGGCGTCCACCGGGTAGTCGGCGTTGGCCCACACGCCCAGGCGGCGAATGTCGTCCGCCCACGAGAGCAGGATCACCAGGTCGGTTTCCTTCTCGAAGTCCGGCTCCTGTGTTTCCAGTTTGCCCAAGAAGACCTGACCGGCGCCACCGTCGATGCTGATCCAGTCGCCCTCGTGGACTTCCACGGTGCTGTTTTCGAGCTGGACCGTGAAGAGGCGCTGCTCCAGGTTGATGTTCATGACATCGGCGCCGCAGACAGCCGGCGTACCGAACTGGCGGGCGACCACAGCGGCATGGCTGGTGGCGCCGCCGCGGCTGGTGAGGATGCCCTTGGAGGCGATCATGCCGTGTACGTCATCGGGCTTGGTTTCGGGGCGGACCATGATGACGTCCTTGCCCTCTGCCGCCCACGCCTGCGCGGTGTCGGCGTCGAAGGCGGCCATGCCGACGGCTGCGCCGGGGCTAGCATTGACGGCCTTGGAGACCAACATCGTACCGCTGGCGGCGGCGGCCTGCTTGACCTCCGCGCTGAACTGCGGGTGGAGAAGCATGTCCACCTGATCCGGCGTGACGCGGGTCACGGCCTTGGGGCGATCGATCAAGCCTTCATTCGCCATATCCACGGCGATCTTGATGGCGGCGCGGGCGGTGCGCTTGCCGTCGCGGGTTTGCAGCATCCACAGCTTGCGGCGCTCGATCGTGAACTCGACGTCCTGCATGTCCCGGTAGTGTTCTTCTAGGCGGTCGCAGATGGCGATAAATTCGGCATACATCTCCGGCATATCGGTCTTGAGGCGGCTGATCGGCTCCGTGTTGCGGATGCCGGCTACGACGTCTTCGCCCTGCGCGTTGAGCAGGTAGTCGCCGTAGAGTTCCTTGTCGCCGTTGACGGGGTTGCGCGTGAAGGCGACACCGGTGCCGCTCTCGTCACCCATGTTGCCGAAGACCACCATCTGGATGTTGACGGCGGTGCCCAGGTTGTGGCTGATGTTGGTGGCGTTGCGATAGTCGACGGCGCGCTTGCCGAACCAGCTGTTGAAGACGGCGCGGGTGGCCAGTTCCAGCTGCTCGTAGGGGTCCTGCGGGAAGTCACGGTTGGCGTGCGACTTGACGATGCCCTTGAAATGCTCGGTGATGACCTTCCACTCGTCGGCGTTGAGTTCGACATCATTCTTGATGCCGCGCTCTTGCTTGACCTCGGCGATGACTTCCTCGAACGGCTCATCCGGCACGCCCAACACGACGGAGCCGAACATCTGCACCAAGCGGCGATAGGCGTCGAAGACAAAGCGTTCGTCGCCCGTCAGCTTGACCATGCCCTCGGCGGTCTTGTCATTCAGGCCGATGTTGAGGACGGTGTCCATCATGCCCGGCATGGAGAACTTGGCGCCGGAGCGGCAGGAAACAAAGAGGGGGTTGGCGGGGTCGCCAAAGTTCTTGCCGGTGCGCTTCTCCAGCTCCTTCATGGCGGCAACTTCCTGGTCCCACATGTTGGGGGGGAACTTGCGGTCGAACTCGAGATAAGCGTTGCAGGCTTCGGTGGTGACGGTGAAGCCGGGGGGCACGGGTACGCCCAAGCGGGTCATCTCGGCGAGGTTGGCGCCTTTGCCGCCGAGCAGCCCTTTCATGTCATCCCAAGATTTAGGCTTTGCGTATTTTTCTGCTTCGTCTAGTTCGCTGAACAAATAGACCCATTTTTTGTCGCTACCTGGTGTCGCCATTTGTTTACTCCCTTAGTATTGAATTCGACTATAGACTGGAAACTGCGCAACATTACACGCCCGAATGCCGCGCGGCCTCGGTCGAGAATAAAGCTCGCTCCCAGTGTAAAGAAAAACCTCGTCCCCTGCGCCATGCACCTGGTGAGCATGGCGGCTAGCCTGGCGTAGGGTTTTCTACCTGGTCACGTGACCAGGTAGAGGAATTTGGCCTACCCGAACTATGCTACCACACCCTCGGCGCGAACGGAATCCACTGCATGTCTCGCACGAGTTGGTAGAGAATCGGGCCATAGCTGAGCAGGATCAGGGCGATGGCGCCTGCCAGCCACGGCGTCCAGCTGTCCAGCCATTTGGGCGTCGGCCCGGGGTGCAGCGGCTGGGCGACGGGCATCTCGATGGGCGTGGTCAGCCGGCGGCTGCGCGGCGAGAGCACCGTGCCGAAGACGACCAGGAAGAAGAGCGTGGCGCTGATGGCGAGCAGCGTGATGCCGACCATCGACTCCATCAGGTACGGCGTCCACTCGGCGCTGCGGTAGGTCGCTTCGCCCAGCATGGAGCGGCGCGGCGCGCCGGTGTGCAGGCCGAGCAGGTGATAGCTGTTGGAGAAGAGGAGCATGCCCAGGAACCATGTCCACGCCTGCGCCAGCGCGATCTTGCGCGTGAAGAGCTTCTTGCCCGTCAACTTGGGCAGCAGCCAATAGAGGATGCCGAAGAAGGTGAGCGTGGTGGCGGAGCCGACCGTCAGGTGAAAGTGGCCGGGCAGCCAGGTTGTGTTGTGTACGACCATGTTCATGTTATACGAGGCATTGGTGATGCCGCTGATGCCGCCGAAGGCAAACAGGATCATGGCGAAGTTCTGCGCAGCGTAGGATGGGTCGCCCCAGTTGAGCCGGAAGATCCAGCGCAGGTAGCCCTTGCCGCCGCGGGCGCGCGAGCCAAGTTCCAGCGAGGCGACAACCGTGAAGGCGGTCAGCAAGCTGGG
>JBBSBO010000326.1:0-4314 GCA_038251215.1 Caldilineales bacterium | reverse complement strand
TAACCCTAAAAAAATCCGCCGTGTGCGTTTCGTGTAATGCGTTTGTGCGCCTTTTACACCCCGGGGGGGGTTGGGCGTTCGCTCACGCGCCCAACACCGCCTAATTCTCTCTTCTGCGCGACGCATTTCAGCGGTTGAGCAGGCTACACAAACAAACGATGCGCCTGCTCAACGGCTGCGCCGCCGGCTCTGCTTACTGGCTCGCCAACAGCTTGTTGACCTCGACCTCGGCGGTGTCCAACGCCTCTTGCGGCGTCTTGGCATCGAAGATCATGTCCACATAGGACTTGGTGAGAAGGCCCATGATCTCGCTGCCGAGGGTCGTATTCATGTCATAGATGTACGAGTCTTCCGCATACTGCGCAACTTCCGCTCCGCCCGACAGACTAGCCAGGATATCGGCGAAGGCGGGGTTGGTGGTCAGGTCCTTGACCGGCGGGAAGTCGCCGGTAATAGAGAAGTCTATCGCCATCTGCTCTTGCGACAGGAGGAACTTCATGAATTCCCAGGCGGCGCGGTTGACGGCATCGGCCTCGGCGCCTTGCAAACTCTGCTCGCGCAAAATGGCAAAGTTACGCACGAAGTTATAGGTAGGGAAGCCTTCCACCTTCGAGTCATCCGGCTTCGGGATCGGCCCTACGATCAGCTCGAAGCCTTCCGGCGCGTTGCGTTTGACGTTGCCCAGAAAATCGGCGCCGGCCGTGTGGGCCGCCACCTGACCGGAGAAGAAGGGGTCGCCTTCCAGCGTTTCGGTCAAGTTATAGCCCTTGGCAAAGAGCGTGTCCAGCAGTTCGTAGGATTGCAGCGCTTCCGGCGTATTGAAGCTGGCCGTTTTACCGTCCGGACTGACGAGTTGATTGGTTCCGGTGGCGGCGATATAGAACGGATAGGATATGAACTGCCAGCGCCACCATTCTTCCTGCGACCAGAAATCACTGAACCAATGCGTATCGTCGGTGAGCGCAGCCGCCCATTCCAGGAATTGGCTGTAGGTTTGGGGCGGGTTGGTAGGGTCGAGGCCGGCTTCACGCACGCGTGCGCCGTTGTAGTACATGATGCGCGGGCCGGAATACCAGGAAATGCTGTAGACGTCGCCGTTTTTCCACGTATAGTTCAGGTTCGGGTTCATCCGATCCATCACTTCTTGGAAGCCGGGCAGGTCCTGGACCGGCAACAGCAGGTCGCGGCTGAAGTACCAGGTATCTTCCATGTTCACCGACTGATGCACGTGCGAATTATTGCCCGCCTTGATGAAGGCGACCAGCATCTCATTGTCCACGGAATCCGGTGCGGTGCTGCCTTCTATCTTGATATTGGGATACATCTTTTCAAATTCGGCGACTTGTTGCTTGCCCAACTCGATGCGTTCCGGGGTCTCATAGTACCAGTAGCGGATCGTTGTGCCGTCGGGCAGCTTGGAGGCATCCGGCTCTTGCAGCCAATTCACCTCGCCTGTCGCCTGCTCTGCGGCGGGGGCAGCCGCTTCGCCTGCGGGAGCCGCCGGCGCACTGGGCGCAGCGGGCGCGCAAGCCGCCAGCAAGGCCATTAGCAGCAGTACGGCGAACGCCTTCATGAGAATTCCAGTGTTGACCTGAACGCGTGTTTCGGTACGAAACATCTCTCTCCTCCTTCTGGGAATGACTACGGGCAAATCTCGAACGTTCGATGGTCGATGAAACATGGGGGCGACTATAACGGATTGGCTGCCCGCCCGGCGGACTGCGGGCGGCACGTCAATCTGTTTGACCGGCAAACTCCGCAAGCAAAGGGTGAATGGGATGACGCTGTGCTACAATACGCGCTGCATCCATTAGACCAATTTGCCGGCGGCGGTTGCTAACTCGATCAATTATCGGTATTGTGAGTTCTGACCGCGGATTATAGCACGCAAAGTGAACCCCAGTCTCGCTAAATTTGCCATACACAGGCCATACACAGGACATTAACCGGACATGAACGATTTATCTGCCGGTTCTGAACTTGTCGGCGAACTTCACGATGCCCTGACGCTCCTCTACGATCCTGTTGAGTTGAACAAAAGCCGATTGAACCAACGCTGGCGCTTGTCGCAGCACAGCCGCCCCGCGCTTGAACTGCGACACATGCTGATCGAGGCGATTGAATCGCTGGAGCCGGATGAGGATGTGCCGCATCACGCCAACCTGTCTCGCTATTATCACGTGCTGTACCAGCGCTATGTGGAGCAATTCACCCAACTGGAAGTGGCCGCGGATCTGGGCTTGAGCGTGCGGCAACTGCGCCGGCTGGAAAAGGCGGCCCTTTCATTGCTTGCCGAACAATTGACTGCCACATATGGCGCGCCGGCAGGGGTTGCCGCACGGGAGATTGAGGACGGCTCAACCGGCAATACCCAAACGCCCAGCCCGGAAGAGGAGATGCGGTGGTCACAGAAGGCCGCGCCGAATGAGGTCGTAGACGTGGCTGAGTTTGTGGAGGCGACCCTGGAAACAGCTCGTCCGTTGCTCGATTCGCTGGACGCGAGCATCCATCGCCAAATCCGGGCGCCGTTGCCCCGGCTTGACATCCAGGCAGTTTCCGCCCGTCAGGCCCTGTTAAGCGCGCTGTCGGTCGCGGCCAAACATGCTCCCCGCGGCAGCCTCGTCATTGAAGCGACGGAGCAGGATGAGCATATCCAGATCGCCATCACCGTCGAAGGACCGCAGAACAGCGCGCGATCCTGGGACGCCAACGACAGGGAAAGCTTAACCATGGCACAAGCCCTAGCCGAACTATCCGGCGGAAAGCTTACGTTTGATGAACCGCAGGACGGGCGCGGGCGGCTGGTCGTGCGCCTCGGTCTGCCGGCGGAGACGAGAATCACCGTCCTGGCCTGTGACGACAACCCCGATACGCTGCAATTGCTCAAGCGCTACGTGGAAGGAACCCGCTATCACCTAGTGGGAATCCAGAACTCTGGGGAGCTGATGGCGAAAGCCGAGAATTCGCGGCCTCAGATCATTGTCCTGGACGTCATGATGCCCGGCATTGACGGTTGGGAACTGCTTGGCCGCCTGCAAGCTCACCCCACGCTGGGCGAGATCCCCGTCATTGTCGCGACCATTCTTCCGCAAGAGCAGTTGGCCGCGGCTTTAGGCACTGACGCCTTCGTCCGCAAGCCTATCCGGCGTGACGCCTTCCTCAGCGTGCTCGACGCGCAACTCAGTTTGCTGCGGGGCGAGCACATACGTCAACGTCTCGATGCTCGCCAATAAGCGCCGGATCGAGATGCCGCCGCCGCGGGTCACGGCAATAGACTTACACACGATTGGCTGGCCCATGGGATCCTGCGCCGAGAGCACAATCACGGGAATCCGCTCCAGTTCGGGGTCCTGATTCTTGGCGGCGAGAAAACCGAAGCCATCCAACTCCGGCATGATCAAATCCAACAATACGACGTCCGGCCGTTCTCGCTCCAAAATACGCAGCGCCTGGCGGCCGTTGCCGGCGCGCAACACCCGATAGCTGCGGTCCGCCACCGACAACATGCGGCGAAACAAGCGCAATGCATCCCGATCATCGTCTACCACCAACACCACACTACCCTCTGGACACACTTGTTGGAGCGTATGCAGCAGATGCTCCGACGAGACGGGCTTGATCAGGTAGTCGGCCACGCCAAGCTTGTCTGCCGACTCCAACGCGCCGGGCACGGTGCAGACGATCACGGGCGTGCCATAGGGCAGCTCGGCGCGCTCCCATTCGGGCAGCCGCTCGGAAACCGCCATATCGTTGACGAGAAGGGCATGGCATGGCTGCGTCGCCAGTTCGTGCAGGGCTGCTTCCGCGGTTGTGACCGGGATCACCTGGGCATTGTCCAGGTAACGGGCGACCATGCGCTGCAAGGTGCGCCCGCTCTCCAGCACGACGATGCGCGCCATGCGTACGGGGATGGGCGCCAGCGAGCGATGGGTCCGTTCTTGATAGGGGTTGTGCGGCATCAGCCAGCGTGTGGCGGTTTCGGTGTGCGCGGCGACAGGCGGCTCCAGCGGCAGACGGAAGTAGAAGGTCGTGCCGTGTCCTTGGCGCGTCTCTACCCACATCTTGCCGCCATGCAACTCTACAAATTCCTTGCTGATGCTCAGGCCCAACCCGCTGCCCCCGTGGCGACGGCGGATAGAACTGTCCAACTGCTGGAAGGGCTGAAACAGCTTGTCGATATCGTCGCCGGCGATACCTGGCCCTGTGTCTGCCACGCTAATCGTTACGAAGCGTTCGTCTTGCTGTACTGTAACTTGCACGCCGCCGTACTCGGTAAAACGGCCGGCGTTGCTGAGCAGGTTGAGCAGCACCTGG
>JBBSBO010000325.1:0-4338 GCA_038251215.1 Caldilineales bacterium | reverse complement strand
TTAGGACTGAGTAGTCGAAGCCGGAAAGCGCCGCATGGAAGCCGCCCGCGAGCTGTACCTCGAAGAGCGACGCCAGGCCATCCTGGAGGAGGCCGGGCGCAACGGGCGCGTGGCGGTCTCCGAGTTGAGCCGCGCCTTCGGCGTGTCGGAGGTGACGATACGCGCCGACTTGCAGGCCCTGGCGGAGCGCCGGCTATTGGTGCGCACGCACGGCGGCGCGGTGCCCGCGCAGAGTGACGTCAGCGAGCTGGCGCTGGCGATGCGTCGCCGGCGACATGTGCGCGAGAAGAGCCGCATCGGGCGTGCCGGCGCGGCGCGCGTGGCGGACGGCAGCGCCATTTTCCTGGACAGCAGCAGCACCTCGCTGGCAATCGCCTACCACCTCAAGCAGCATCGCCATGTGACGGTCATCACCAACAGCCTGGCGGTAGTGCAGGAGTTGATGGACGCCCCCGCCGTGTCGGTGGTGATGACGGGCGGCGCCTTGCAGCGCGAGACGGCGTCGCTGGTGGGCGTGTATGGGCTGGAGGCCGTGCGCTCCTTTCACATCCAGCGCGGCTTCTTCGGCGCGCACGGCATCACCGCGGCGGACGGGCTGACCGACGTCAGCGCGGAGGTGGCGGAGGTCAAGCGGCCCTTGGTCGCCATGTGTCGCGAGGTCGTGGCGGTGGTGGACGCCACCAAGTGGGGGCGCGTGGGCGTGGCGTCCTTCGCCGCGCTGCACGACTTGACCGAGGTGATCACCACTGCGGGCGTGCGCGCGGAGTGGATGGACGAGGTGCGCGCCGCCGGCGTGACGGTGACGGTGGCATAAACACGGAGCACGCGCGCCGTCAAAGCGGATCACTCAGGGGCATATCATCCTAGCGGAGGGGCAAGGAGATGCGATGCGGCAATATCAGAACTACCTGATGGACATGGACGGCGTGCTGGTGCGCGGGCGCACGGCGATCCCCGGCGCGGCGCAGCTTATCGAGCGCTTCAACCGCGAGGGCACGCCCTACCTCGTGCTGACCAATAACCCGATCTACACGCCGGGCGACTTGGCGCATCGCCTGCATACTGAGGGGCTGGAGGTTCCCGCCGAGCGCATTTTCACCTCCGCCCTGGCGACGGCGCGCTTTCTGCACAGCCAGCGGCCCAACGGCAAGGCCTATGTCATCGGCGAGAGCGGCCTCACCAGCGCCATCCACGCGGTCGGCTACGTCATCACCGACCGCGAGCCTGACTACGTGGTGCTGGGCGAGACGCAGGGCTATAACTTCACCAACATCACCAAGGCCATCCGCTTGATCGCCGAAGGGGCGCGCTTCGTCGCCACCAACCCGGACGCCTCCGGCCCCAGCGAGGAGGGCATGGTCCCCGCTTGTGGCGCCATGGCGGCGCTGATCGAGACGGCGAGCGGGCGCAGCCCCTTCTTTGTGGGCAAGCCCAACCCGCTGATGATGCGCACCGCGCTCAATTACCTGCAAGTGCATTCGGAGGATACGGTGATGATCGGCGACCGCATGGACACGGACATCATCGCCGGCACCAACAGCGGCATGGAGACCATCCTCGTGTTGACCGGCGTAACGCGGCGCGAGGACATCGGCCTCTACCCGTATGTGCCGACGCATGTGGTGGAGTCGATTGCCGACGTGCTGTAGGCGTAGTTTTGGATTGAAGGCGCGATCTTATGCAGGGCGCGCGTAGGCCAGGCATTGAAGTAGGCCACTGATTGAATGGATAAAATAGATCGGCACAGATTGATCTGTGAAACTCTCTTCCATCAGTGTTTATCAGTGTCCGCTATTTCTAATCAAGTGCAGTTTTCTTCTTTGGAGCAAGCGAGTAAAGCGCATGGCGACCCCAGTGGTAATGCCCAAACAGGGCCAAAGCGTTGAGAGTTGTATTATTGTCGAGTGGAAGAAACGCCCTGGCGACGAGATCGCCGTGGGCGACGTGTTGTGCGAGGTCGAGACGGACAAGGCCGTGATGGACGTGGAGAGTCCGCTGGCGGGCACGCTGCTGGCGGTCTTCTACGAGGCGGGCGACCTTGTGCCCGTGCTGGAGAACATCGCCGCCATCGGCGCGCCGGGCGAGGATGTGAGCAGCCTGGGCGCAGTCGCCGAGGCGCCCGCCCCTACTGCCCAAACGGTGGCGGCAGAGCAGTCCCCGACAGTCGCGGCGCCGACGCCTGCCGCGGCCGCGGTTGCGGCGGACGAGACGTCGACGAGCGCCGTTTCGCCGCGGGCGCGCAAGCTCGCCGCGCAGAAGGCAGTCAACGCGTCCGAGCTGGCGGGCACTGGGCCTGGCGGGCGCGTGATCGAGCGCGACGTGCAGGCGGCCATCGCCGCGCAGCCGCGCCTGACGCCCGTGGCGCAGGCGATGGTGCAGAGCGGCGCCTACCGCGCCCCGGAGCAAGGCAGCGGCCCGGGCGGGCGCGTCATGTCGAAGGATTTGGCTGCGGCTACGCCAGCGACGCCGGCAGCGCCGCTGGAATCGCCGGTCGCGCCGGCGGCTTCCGCAGTGCCGGCAGTCGCGCAGGAGTCTGCGGCGGCAGGGGTCTCCACGATCCCTCTGCGGGGGGTGCGCAGGGTGATCGCAGAGCGCATGTTGCAGTCGATGCAGAGCACGGCACAGCTCACGCTCAACCGTACGGCGGACGCGCGCAGTCTGCTGGCCTACCGGCAGCAGCTTAAGGCCTCCGATGAAGCGTGGGGCGTGCAGAAAGTCACGATCAACGACCTGGTGTTGTTTGCCGTGACACGCGTGTTGCCCCGCTTCCCGGAGCTGAACGCGCTCTTCAGCGGGGATGCCCTGCAACAATACGCGGCCATCCACCTCGGCTTTGCCGTGGACACGCCGCGCGGGCTGATTGTGCCGGTGCTGCACAACGCGCAGGCGCTGTCGCTGCGGCAAGTGGCGGCGGAGAGCCGCCGTTTGTCCGCCGCCTGCCTGGACGGCAGCGCGCGGCCCGACGAGCTGAGCGGCGGCACTTTCACCGTGACCAACCTGGGCAGCCTGGGCGTGGAGAGCTTTACGCCCATCCTCAACGTACCGCAGGTGGCGATTTTGGGCGTGGGCGGCATCACGCTCAAGCCGGTGGAGACGGACGCAGGGGTCGAGTTTGTACGCCATCTCAACCTCTCGCTGACCATCAATCACCAGGTGGTGGACGGCGCGCCGGCGGCACGCTTCTTGCAAGGGCTGGCGCAGGGTCTGGCGCAGTTTGAACTGCTGCCGGCGCTCTAGCGCGGCGGGTAGTCAATGCCATAAACGAACATACGTTCTGAATACTGAAAGTGCAAAGGGAATAGCATGACCAAATCCATCACGATTGACCCGCGCGAAGTGCGCATGAAGGGCGTGTTGACGGGGCCGGAAATCCCCATCAACGCCTATGTGTCGGACCCGAAGGCCGAAGCCAAGAAGTACGGCGCACAGAATTTGGTGCGCATGTACCGCGACATGGCCATCATCCGCGAGTTCGAGACGATGTTGGACCGCATCAAGAAGGAAGGCGTCTATCAGGGCGTCGCCTATGACCACAAGGGGCCGGCGCACCTCTCCATCGGGCAGGAATCGGCCGCGGTGGGGCAGGCCTATCACCTCGGGCCGGAGGACTTCATCTTCGGCTCGCACCGCAGCCACGGCGAGATCATCGCCAAGAGCCTGTCCGCCATCGCCAAGCTGGGCGAGGCCGAGTTGCAGGCGATCATGGAGTCGTACAACGACGGCGCCACGCTGCGCGCAGTGGAGCAGTTCGCGCCCAAGGGCCTGGACGCGCGCGAACTGGCGATCTACTATGTGCTCTATGGTACGCTGGCGGAGATCTTCGGGCGCGAGTACGGCTTCAACAAGGGCATGGGCGGCTCCATGCATGCTTTCTTCCCGCCCTTCGGCGTGATGCCCAACAACGCCATCGTGGGCGGCTCGGCGGATATCGCCACCGGCTCGGCGCTCTTCAAGCGCATCAACCGGCGCGCGGGCATCGTCATCGCCAACATCGGCGACGCCTCCATGGGCTGCGGCCCCGTGTGGGAAGCCATGATGATCTCCGCCATGGACCAGTATCGCACGCTGTGGGACCCCGACTTGGGCGGCGCACCGCCGATGCTCTTCAACTTCATGAACAACTTCTATGGTATGGGTGGGCAGCCCAAGGGCGAAACGATGGGCTTCGACGTGCTGGCGCGCGTCGGCCTGGGCGTCAACCCGGAGGCCATGCACGCCGAGCGCGTGGACGGCTACAGCCCCCTCGCCATGGCGGACGCCATCGAGCGCAAGCGCAAGCTGCTGCTGGAAGGGCGCGGGCCGGTGCTGCTGGACACGGTGACCTATCGCTTCTCGGGC
>JBBSBO010000324.1:0-4360 GCA_038251215.1 Caldilineales bacterium | reverse complement strand
GGCTACGAACTCGACGCTATTGCCGCGGCGGTGATCGGCGGCACGTCGCTCAGCGGCGGCGAGGGCACCATCCTGGGCACGGTGATCGGCGCCTTTATCATCAGCGTACTCACCAACGGCCTGCGCATTCTGTCCGTGCCGCAAGAATGGCAGATGGTCGTCACCGGCGCCATCGTGATCCTGGCGGTGTACGCCGACATCATCCGCCGCCGCGGACAATAGCGCCGGGTCAAAATAGAAAGTTGCCTCATGGTCATCAAAACCTTCGACTCTATCGAAGCGCTTGCCCAGCGCTTCGATAGCGAAGTGTTTCAGGATATTAGCGACGAAACACTCTACGTCTATCGCCGCGCCGACAATGCCTGGTACCGCTATCGCTGGACGTCGGGACGCCGCGAGATCCGCTTCTTGGAACAATGCACCGGCGAACTGCCGCTCGTCGTGCAGGTCTACCCGTAGCGCAGCGCCTGCGTTCCTCCTGCAATCCATCAACGGCAAACCCTAGAAACCCCCAGACCGCAACCCATTAAGGACAAAAGCGATGAGCAATTCCGAAACCAAAGTGATGCTCCGCCCCGCCTTTTTTACGAGCGACGAGCAAACGCTCGTGGAGCAAGGCGCGCTGCGTGCGTCGGCCTTTCGCTATCCCAGCGGCGTCTGCGCGCTGCGCCTCAGCAACGAGCAGGTCAGCCTGATCCTGCTGCCCTTCCAGGGGCAACAGATCTGGTCCGCCGAGGTCGGCGGGCGCACCTTGACCATGAAGTCCATGTTCCGCCAACCCAACGCCACGCGTGCCTATCTGGAGAACTACGGCGGCTTCCTGCTGCACTGCGGCGCTACGGCCATGGGCGTGCCCGCTGCGGGCGACACGCATCCCCTGCACGGCGAGCTGCCCAACGCCCCCTACCAGACGGCCTTTGTCGTGTGTGGCGAGGACGAAGATGGCGCCTACATCGGCCTCGGCGGCGAGTATCAGCACACGGTCGCCTTCAGCACCAACTACATGGCGCGGCCGCTGGTCACGCTGCATGAAGGCGCCTCGCGCTGGCGCGTGCGCATGAGCGTGGAGAACCTGAAGAACACGCCCATGGAGCTGATGTACATGGCGCATGTCAACTTCCGCCCCGTGGACAATGGCCGCCTGGTCTACAGCGCGCCCTGCACGCCGGAACACGTGCGCGTGCGCAAGAGCATCCCCTCGCACGTGCGGCCCGGCCCCGGCTACCGCGAGTACATCGAGGAATTGGCGGTTCACCCCGAGCGGCACAACGTGCTCGCGCCCGAGCTGACCTTTGACCCCGAAATCGTCTTCGCCCTCGACTATGTGGCGGATGACGAAGGCTGGGCGCACAGCATGCAGGTGCGCCCGGACGGCAGCGCCGACTACATCCGCCATAAACTCGACCGCCTGGACACGGGCGTGCGCTGGATCTGCCGCACGCCGGACCAGGACGCCCTGGGCATTGTGCTGCCCGCCACCGCCGAGGCCGAAGGCTACAGCGCCGAAAAAGCCAAGGGCAACATCAAAGTCCTGCCCGCAGGGGAATGCTATACTGTCGAGATGGAGATGGGCGTCCTCAGCGCAGCCGAGGCGCAGGCCATGGAAGCGCGCATCAATCAAATCCTATAGGACTCACGCACTTCATGCCCGCAGCATCTGCGAGGAAGCCGGCAGCTTCGCCGCAGATCGGGCAACCACCACAATAACCTGGCACAACAACCTGCCAAAGCACCTGCTCAAGCAGAGGAGAAAGCCACGATGGCAAATATTAGCAGCCTAAAGATGAACTCGCCCCGCAACCGTCTGATCGGAGAGATGCCCAAAATCGGCATTCGCCCGACCATCGACGGGCGGCTGGGCGGCGTGCGGGAATCGCTTGAAGAACAGACCATGAGCATGGCGCGCAATGTGGCGCAATTCCTCAGCAGCAACCTGCGCCATTACAACGACCTGCCCGTGGAATGCATCATCGCCGACACGACGATCGGCGGCGTGGCCGAGGCCGCGCAGACCGCCGAGAAGTTCCGTCGCGAGGGCGTGGGCCTGTCGCTCACCGTCACGCCGTGCTGGTGCTACGGCTCCGAAACAATGGACATGGACCCGCTGATCCCCAAAGCGGTGTGGGGCTTCAACGGCACCGAGCGTCCCGGCGCGGTCTACCTGGCCGCGGTCTCGGCGGCGCACAACCTCAAGGGGCTGCCCATCTTCAACATCTATGGCCGCGAGGTGCAGGACACCGGCGACACTAGCATCCCGCAGGATGTGCAGGAGAAGCTGCTGCTCTTTGCCCGCGCCGGCCTGGCGATGGCGAACATGCACGGCAAGTCGTACCTGGGCATGGGCGGCGTCTCGATGGGCATCGGCGGCTCGATTGTGGACCAGCCTTTCTTCGAGAACTACCTGGGCATGCGCGTCGAGACCATTGACATGGTCGAGTTCGTGCGCCGCATGGAGCGCGGCATCTACGACCACGAAGAATATGCGCGGGCGCTGGCGTGGACAAAGGAAAATTGCAAGGAGGGCAAGGACTTCAACGCGCCCGAAGCACAGCAAAGCCGCGAGCAAAAGGACAGCGTGTGGGAAACCTCGGTCAAGATGGCGCTGATCGCACGCGACCTGATGATCGGCAACCCGCGCCTGGTCGAAATGGGCTACGGCGAAGAGGCCCACGGCCACAACGCCTTGGCGTCCGGCTTCCAAGGACAGCGCCAGTGGACAGATCACCTGCCCAATGGCGACTTCATGGAGGCGATCCTCAATTCATCGTTCGACTGGAACGGCATCCGCGCGCCTTATATGGTGGCGACGGAAAACGACGCCATGAACGGCGCCTCGATGATCTTCGGCCATCTGCTCACCAACTCGGCTCAGATCTTCGCCGACGTGCGCACCCACTGGAGTCCGGAATCCGTACAGCGCGTGACGGGCCACAAGCTGAGCGGGCACGCCGCCGGCGGTATCCTGCACCTGATCAACTCCGGGGCAGCCACGCTCGACGGCACGGGCCAACAGACCCTCGACGGCAAACCCGCTATGAAGCCCTACTGGGAGATCTCGCCGGAAGAGGCGGCGGCTTGCCTCGACGCCACCTCGTGGCACCCCGGCTCGCTCGGCTACTTCCGCGGCGGCGGCTGGTCCAGCCATTTCGTCACGCGCGGCGACATGCCCGTCACCATGTGCCGCCTCAACCTGGTCAAGGGCCTCGGCCCGGCGATGCAAATCGCCGAGGGCTGGACGGTGGCGCTGCCCGACAAAGCGCATGCCACGCTCGACGCACGCACCGATCCCACCTGGCCCACCACCTGGTTCGCGCCCATCACCACGGGCAGCGGCCCCTTCCGCGACGCCTATTCCGTCATGAACAACTGGGGCGCCAACCACGGCTCGATCAGCTATGGGCACAACGGCGCGGACCTGATCGCGCTCTGCGCCATGCTGCGCATCCCCGTCTATATGCACAACGTGGCGGAGGAGCGCATCTTCCGCCCCAGCGCCTGGGCCGAGTTCGGAGCCAACGAGCCGATGGGCGCCGACTTCCGCGCCTGCGCCAACTTCGGGCCGGTCTACGGCTAGGCGCAGCTGGTGATTTGCAGTCAGACGCTCTTGCAGGAAACCGCCGGCTTCCCGCAAGATAAGGCCGGGCCTATCGCGGGTCCGGCCTTATGGCGTTATGGTATACTGACGAATATCAATCCATCCACCCATCAAATAGGGAGCCTCTTGTAGCCCATGCGGACTGTACTGTGGGACTTGGACGGCACGATCGCCGACACCGAACTGTTGCACTTCCACGCCTGGCAGGAAACTGTCGTCCAGTATGACGTAAGCTATCCGTACGAACGCTTCAAGGCTGAGTGCGGAATGCGCAACGGCGATATTCTGCCGAACCTGTTGCACGTCGCGGCGGATTCTCCTCTAATCAGCGAGGTCGCAACCGCCAAGGAGGCGGCCTTCCGCCGCCTGGTGCGCGCCGAGGGCTTGCAGGCGCTGCCCGGCGTGATGACGTGGCTGCAACGCTTTCGCGCCGAGGGCGTGAAACAGGCGCTCAGTTCGTCGGCGCCGATGGCCAACATCGCCGTGATGGTGGATACGCTCGACATCGGCGACTTCTTCCTTGCGCTCGTATCCGGCGCCGAGTTGCCCAAGAGCAAGCCGCACCCGGCCATCTTCCTCAATTCGGCGGCGGCGCTGAACGTGAAGCCGGCGGCCTGCCTGGTGATCGAGGACAGCATCCACGGCATCCAGGCGGCGCAAAGCGCGGGCATGGGCAGCGTGGCGGTGGGCACGGTAACGGAACACCCGGAACTGACCGAGATGCTCCACGGCGGCCCGAAAAGTAGTGACGGCCCGGCGGTGGCG
>JBBSBO010000323.1:0-4361 GCA_038251215.1 Caldilineales bacterium | reverse complement strand
CAGCCGCTTCCGTCCAACGCTGCGCTCTTTGCCTCCGTCGACGACGCGCTGGCTCTCCAGTACCTCACGCGCATCTGGGCGCTGCGCCCGGATCGTACGGTCGTCAGCAGCGACCAAGCGGACGCCAGGCTGGCTTACGCGCCCGTCTTCACCACGTGGGACGCCGCGCCCACGCTCCTCGCCGAGGCGAGCCGTGCGCCCGCCGCCTTGCTCAACGCAGTCTCGCCCGATTGGCTGGCGCTGATGCCACCGGCGCCGCCCGATTCGTCAAGTGCAGGCGACAGCGCATCGCCATGGGCCGCGCCGCAACCGTCCATAGTGTTTGACCAGCCGATTGCCGCAGGCGTCACATTAACCGGCTATCGCGTCGACCCATCGCCCACGGGACTACCCGTCGAGCGCCTGCCCGCCGGCGTCGACCTCACGCTCTATTGGCAGCTGGACGATGCAGCTTGGCCCGCCGACCTCGCCATCAGCGTGCGACCCACGCTCGACGACGCCTTCATGGCCCAACCGGATGGCGTCCTGGTCCAGGTCGACCGCGCCCAGCCGCTCGAGGGCCTGGCAGACCTGACGGACGGCGCCGGCCCCCGGTTGCTCGCCGACCCATACCGGCTGCGCGGCCCCTTTGCTCAGGGGCAAGCGCCAAACGGCGCCGCCGTGATCGTCTATCGTACGCTCGCCGGCAGCTTTGAAGACGTCGCCCGCGTGGATGTGCCGCTGCCCTAAACGTCCACGGTCCAAAAAGCCTAGCCTAACAAAACAGGCGCCGCCCGCACCATGCAGGCGACGCCTCTTGTTCTCATGTGTTCAGCCGACTACGGCATTGAACCGTGCAGAAAACACGCGTCCACAGCGCAGCCGGTCGAGTGAAGGCCGACCTACTCTTCGGCTACTTCTTCCTCTTCCTCAGCTTGCGCCGCCAGCCGCGCCGCAGCCCTAGCCGCTTCTTCGTCCGCCACGGCCTTCGCCTTGGCAGCTTCGCGCGCGTCCGCCGCCGCCCAGCTCTCGCCCTCACGCACAACCGCTACCTGGAACTGCGCGGAAACGTCCGTCATAAAGCGCAGGTCGAGCGCATAGATGCCCAGGTCGCGCAGCGGATGCTCCAACTGGATGCGACGCCGATCCACCTCAAAACCTACGGCCTCGCTCAGCTTCTCGGCGATCTCGGCGCTGGTCACGGAACCATACAGCCGGTCGGTATCGCCTGCGCGTGCGCCGAACAGCAATTTCTGCCCGCGCACGAGGATCGCCTGCGACTCTGCATGAGCGCGCTCGCGTGCGCGCCGGCGCATGCCCGCCTGGCGGATCTCTTCGGCCTGCTTCAGGGCGCCCTTGGTCGCCAAAATCGCCATGCCGCGCGGCATCAAGTAGTTGCGCGCAAAGCCGCCGGCGACCACGCGCACATCGCCCGCCTCGCCCAGGTCCATCACATCCTCAATCAGCAACACCTTTGTTCGAGCCATCGTAACTCCTGCTTTCGTTTACGAGGTATCCGTTCTTCACGGCAGGCAAGGCGACCTAGTTCGCCCCGCAGAAATGATGCGCCCGTCAGCAAGTTCAAGCTAGGCGGGCAACGTTCCCATTCTAGCCGAGGATGCCGTCACGCACAAATCAGGCCGCCTATGAAGACGTTTCATACGCGTCGCTTGGCTCGGCATGGGCGTCTCTCAATCCCTTGTAAAAGCGTATTCTTTGGGTATGGCATACGAACCATGCTATACTCGCGGCGTCGCCATCCGTCATCATCTCTGTAACAGTCATCTCTGTAGCGCTCGTCTCTGTAGCAGTCATCTCTCACTGCGGGTTGTGTTTCCGGACGCCACCGTTCAAGGTATTCTTATTGACGCCCCCAGAAGCCGCGCCAAAAGCCGCGATCGCGAGTTCTCACACATCCGGGCCGCGCCCTGCCGATCCGATGCGCAGGCTTCCCAGGTCGTTTGCCCCCCTATTGGTGGTGTTCGTGCTGGCCTTATCTAGCCTGGCGTGTTCCGCCGGTTCGCTGTTCGAGCGCCCACCCGAGCCGATCCCGCCGACGCGCACGCCCGCGCCCACCTTCACACCACCCGATCCGGCTTCGCAGCGTATCGTGTTCACGCCTCCGCCCCAGCAGACGCCCGGTGTGATTGTCGTCCCGCCCGGCGTTGACCCGCGCAGCCTGATCCCGCTGCCGCCCACGGCGACGCCTACGCTGACGTGGACCCCTGCCCCGTCGCCCACGCCGACCGCGACCACCGTCGTCGTGCTGCCGACGCTCACGCCGTCGGACATCACCCCGCAGCCCCAGGAGGTGCTGGTGCCGCCGCCGACGTTCGTGCCCATCTCGCCGCTAAAGACGCCGCGCGCCACGCGCACCGCATCCGCCACGCCGCTGCCTACAAATACCCCGCAGCCCACGGATACGCCGACCCTCACGCCCACGCCTTTTGTCTCGGTGGAGAGCGGCCTGGTCAGCCTGCGCTCCGGGCCGGGCGTGGACTTTCCGCTCGTGGCGCAACTGGGGCCGGGCATCCCCATCGCCATCGTCGGGCGCAACCCCGAAGGCGACTGGTATCAGATCTGCTGCGTCAACGGCAACTCCGTCTGGGTGGCGCGTACGCATGTCGACGTCTTCAACGACGCAGCCAATGCCGTCCTCGTACTGTCCGACGCACCGCCCACGCCCACCGTCACGAGCACGCCAACCGAAACGCCGACGATCACGCCCACGCCCACGGCGACGGCCTATCCTTTCCAAGTTTCGGAAGGCCCACAGTTCTTTCCCACCAACAACGAACTGTTCACCATTTGGGCGAGCATTGCCGCGCCCAGCCCGGAGGGCGAGATCCCTTTGCCCGGCTACTTCCTCAAGGTGCAGTTCCGCAACCGCGACGACCGCGCCACCTTCGACGACCGTCCCAATACCAAGGGCGAGCAGCCTAGCTCCGACCGCTTCGGGTACAATGTCCCGCCGGGAACCGCCAGCGGCAACCGCGTCCGCTATAACTACAAGTTCGAGTTCTTCCCGCCGGATCCCAAAGTCAAGGACCCGAATACGCTCGATACGCGGCTCAACGTGATCGACGGTTTCTGGCGCGTCTATGTCGTCGACGGCGCCGGCGTCCAAGTCTCCACCGCCATCGAGTTCAGCACCCTGCTAGGCAACAACAACCGCGAGGTCTACATTGGCTGGACGCGCAGACCCTGACTTGGGCGCCATTCCGCGCCGCTTGTCGAACGCCGGCTCGCCCGTTGAGTATACGCCGGGGGAGCTTCCCGGCAGCGCGCCCGCGGGCGACGCCGCGACCCCGCGCCTCGCCGGCAGGCGCCGCCTGGCGCTGCTCGTGAGCGTGTTTCTGGCGCTCACATTAGGCTGTTCCGCCGCCGATCTCGTGCAGCGGCAGCGCGCCACGCCCACGCCGCCTGTGCAACCGCAAGGAACAATCGTCCCCACCTTTACGCCCACGCCCGTGATCCTGCAGACGCTCGTCATCGTCACCCCGCCCGCCGACGGCAGGCCGGGCGTGATCATCGTGCCCCCCGGCATGGACCCGCGCGCTGTACTGCCGGAGGCCCCGCCCACGCCCGTCCCCGGCGTCCAGCCGATCCCCGGCGTCGGCGTCGCCACGGACCAAGCTGTGGCGCTCGGGACAGCTACGCCTGCGCCCACGTCTACGCCGGCCCCCACGGGCACGCCCACGCCGCCGCCCACCCCGTATATTTCGGTCGCGTCCGGCCTGATCTCGCTGCGCACCGGCCCCGGCGTCGAGTATCCCCAAGTCGCCCAACTTGGCCCCAACATTCCCGTCGCCATCATCGGCGTCAGCGCTGACCGCACTTGGCTGGAGATATGCTGCATTAGCGGGCAGCCGCTGTGGGTAGCCGCCCAGCACGTACTCGTCTTCAACGATCTCGGCCTGATCCCCGAATCGGTTGTGGGCGAGCCGCCCACGCCGACGCCGACGGGCACGCCCACCGAGACGCCGACGCCCACGCTGACGCCCAGCGCCACGCCCTACCCCTTTGAGCTGGCGATTGGGCCGCAGTTCTTCCCCACCAACAACGAATATCTGACGATCTGGGTCAAGCTCTTCGTCGGCATTCCCCCCAAAGAGGAACCCGCGCCCAACCACTATCTCACCGTCAAGTTCGAGGGTTTTGTGCGCCCCAACAGCGTCGGCGACATGCCCAGCAGCGACGTTTTCGAGTGGAGCGCGCCGCCCGGCTCCGGCAGCCGAGTTGCCTATAACTACAAATACGAGTACCATCCACCGGATCCCAAGACGCTGGATTCGCCGCGGCCGCTCACGGCTCTGGAGTTGTTGGGAACGGGAACCTGGACGGTTTACGTTTCAGATGGTGCAGGAACTCAACTATCCAAT
>JBBSBO010000322.1:0-4361 GCA_038251215.1 Caldilineales bacterium | reverse complement strand
CCGCCGATAGGCGTGGTCAGCGGCCCCTTGATGGCAACCAGATACTCGTCGATGGCGTCCAGCGTCTCCTGCGGCAGCCAGATCGTCTTGTTGTAAACTTCGTTCGCCTTCTCGCCCGCGTAGACTTCCATCCACACGATCTGGCGCTTGCCGCCATATGCGATCTTCACCGCCGCGTCAAACACGGGCCGGCTCGCCGCCCAGATGTCCGGCCCGGTGCCGTCGCCCTCGATGAATGCTACAATGGGCCGGTCCGGCACCTGCAGCGCCCCGTCCTTCAGCGTGATCTTCTCGCCATCCGCCGGTACGACGATCTTTTCGTATGCTTTTTGGCTTGCCATCGTTGGGTTCCCTTCTCCTGTCGCGATGTTGCTCGCTCTGCTTGGGATTTGTCGCCGCCACTATCCTGCCGCTATTCTCCCTGCTGCTATTCTTATCGCCCCAGATCGGCCTCGACCTGGCTTACCCACTGCTGATCTGCGCCGCGGAAAAACTCACCGCTACGCCCGCGGCTCCACGGCCCCGCCAGCCAATAGACCAAACGCGCCGCCTGCTCCGGCGACATCAGCTCGCCGCGTTCGTGCATCTGCCGCCAGGCGTCAAAGTCCAGCTTGCTTTCGCTCGTGTCCACGCTGCGAATATCGCCCTGCAACTCCGTATCGACGGGGCCGGGGTTCAGGCAGTTGATGCACACGCCGCTGCCCCCCATTTCCTGCGCTATGACGCGTGTCCACATCTCCAGGCCCGCTTGCGCCGCGCAATAGGCGCTCATGCCCGTGATCGGCCGCGTGGCGGCATCGCTCGTCAAATTGAGGATGCGCCCGTGGCCTTGCTCCGCCATGATGGGCAACACGTTATGCGCCAGGCCAAAGGGGGCGATCAGGTTGACATAGATATTATACGCCCACTCGTCCGGATCCGCCTCCATCGCCTCGTCCAGCGGCCAAATCACGCCGGCGCCGTTGACGAGGAGGTCGACGCGTTCATACTGGCTCAGCGCCGCTTCCACCACCTCTTCCATCACGCCCGCGTCGCTCACGTCGCCCGGTGCAGCAATGGCGCGCCCGCCGCGGCTGCGCACGGCTTGCGCCACGGCCTCCACCTGCTCGGCGCTGCGTGCGGTGAGGACGACCGCCGCGCCCGCCTCCGCCAGAAGTCGCGCCACAGCCGCCCCAATGCCCCGGCTCGCGCCGGAGATAATTGCAACCTGCCCCTGTAATTTCTTGCGGATCATGGCGAAAGTTTACCAGATGGCGATCAAATGACCTATTTCCAAAATCGTTTTTGAACATTTTGCGCCGCGCCCTGCCTCTGTTAACCTTTGTTAACCTATCAGGGCGCTCAACTTGTCCGGCCTCGCGCTGACACGCCGGCCGCGGCGATGCCTCCTGCGCCCGCATCCGCCCCCTGGGAGCGTCTATGCCGCCCGCCGCACAGCCCGCCAACCCAAAGCCGCCCCACGCGCGGGCATCCGCACGCCTGGTCGCCACGGTCGGCGCGACCATCGGCCTCTGCATCATGGGCGACTCGCTGATGTACAGCATTTTGCCCCTGCACGCGCCGGCGCTCGGCTTCACGCTGCCCATGGTCGGCATTCTCCTCAGCGCCAACCGCCTGGTGCGCCTGCTCTCCAACAAATGGGCGGGCGACATCTTCGAGCGCTGGGGTGCGCGCGTTCCCTTCCTGGGCGCGGTGATCCTGGGGCTACTCTCCACGGCCTTCTATGGCGTGAGCGCCGGATTCCTCGTCTTTCTGCTGGCGCGCATGGCGTGGGGCGTCGCCTGGTCCGGCCTGCGCCAGGGCGGTTATGCCGCGCTGTGGACGGGCGGCGGCGGCGCGCGCGGCCGGCTCACCGGCCTGCTCTGGGGACTCGTGCGCCTGGGCAGCGCCGTCGGCGTCTTCGCCGGTGGCCTGCTCTACGACCGCCGCGGCTACGGCGCAGCCATCGCCGCCATCTTGGCCGCGGGCCTCTTCGCCCTGCCCGTGGCGTTGGCCGCACGCTGGCCCGCCGGCGACAAAGCCCAATCCGGCATCCCCTCAGCCGAGGGCGATGAAGCTCCGCTTGAAACCGCCGCGCCGGCCACCTGGCGGCAGCTGGCAGAAGCCGCCTTGCAAGCCCCGCTCCAGCGCTGGCTCACGCTGGCGAGCTTCTTCGCCTATCTCTTAAGCGGCATCATTGTCTCCACGACCTCGGTTTTTCTGGCCGCACGCTTCGGCTCCGGCGCAGGCGCCATCTTCTTCGGGCTGGGCGTGGCCGCGCTGACGGGTCTGCTGCACAGCGCGCGCTGGCTGACCGACCTGCTGCTCGGCCCGCTCGTGGGCTGGCTCTCGGACTATGCCGGCCAAGCCAATACGCTGGCCGCGCTCGGCGTCTTGATGCTGCTGGCCTTGCTGGGCGCGTCGACGCTGCCGGGTGCGGCTGCGGTTGCCTGTCTCTTCGCCGCGCTGCTGCTGGACAGTTCCATCTACGTCGTCATCAGCGCCGCGGCGAGCAACGTGGCCCTACGCGCCGCGCGACCGCATGTCTTCGTAGCGGCCTTCGCCACCATCTCCGACGCCGGCGCCGCGCTCGGCCCCCTCACCGCCTTCAGCATCGCAGCCAACGCCGAGCGCCTGCCCCTCGTCTACCTCACCGCAGCCGCCGCCCTCCTCTTGGCGCTGCTGCAATTCCGGCGCGTCGACCGCGTGGGGGCTGCGATTATCCCTTCCGCGTAGACTGAACCTTACCCGCCCCGCCAATTGTAGCCCGCGCTTCTTGGCAATCGCTGCCGGGTGGCGTATCCTATCGCGCAGAGTGATAAGCTGACGCCAATGCGACGTGCGACCGTTTCGCGCGCTCGCCTAGCAAGACAATCTACATCCACACCACCGCACAGGAGGCATCTGATGAATATCCTTCTCGAAGCCCATTCCGGCTGGCGCTATCTCGTGATCCTGGTCTTCATCGTCGCCATCGTGCGCGCGCTATGGGGCTGGCTGGGCAAGGGCGAATGGGGCGCCTGGGATAACCGCCTGGGCATGACCCTGCCCATTGTGGTCGACATCCAAGTCCTGCTGGGCCTCGTCCTGTGGATCATGCAGCAACGCTGGATGGGCAACAACGCCCTCGCCTCGTGGGAACACCCGGTGACGATGCTCCTCACGGTCGCCGTCGCCCACATCACCTGGAGCCGCGTCAAGAAGCAGCCGACCGACGCCGGCAAGTTCCGCACCGCCGCCGTCGGCTTTATCCTGGCGGGCCTACTCCTGGCCCTGGGCGTGGCGCGCATCACGCATGTCATCTAGACGCGGTGACAACATGACGACGACATTCGCCATAGAAACCGAACAGTTGCAAAAGAGCTTCCCTGTGCCCAACGCGGAGCCGGTGCATGCCCTGCGCGGCGTGGACCTGGCGGTCAAGCAGGGCGAAATCTATGCCTTGCTCGGCCCTAATGGCGCGGGCAAGACGACCCTGCTTTCCATCCTGACCACGCTGCTGACGCCCACCGCCGGCCGCGCATGCGTGGCCGGCTTCGATGTCGTGCAGCAGCCCAGCCAAGTGCGACGCGCCATCGGCGTGACCTTCCAAGAAGTCATCTTGGATCAAGAGTTGACGGGCCGTCAGATCCTCGACTTCCACGGCCGCCTCTACGGTCAGGCCAAGTCCGAGCGCATCAGTCGCATCCAGGAACTGGCGGAGTTGGTCGAGCTGTCCGGCGTGCTGGATCGCAAGGCCGCCGGCTATTCCGGCGGCATGAAGCGCCGCCTCGAGCTGGCGCGCGGGCTGATGACCAAGCCCAGCATCCTTTTTCTGGACGAACCCACGCAGGGGCTGGACCCCCAAAACCGCGACGGCATCTGGCGTTATATCCAGCAGCTGCGCCAGGAGACCGGCCTCACCTTGCTGCTGACCACGCATTACATGGACGAAGCGGACGCCCTCGCCGACCGCGTGGGCATCATCGACGCCGGCGCGCTGGCGGTGGAGGGTGCGCCCGCGCAGCTCAAGCAAGCCATGGGCGCCGATGTCGTCACGCTCTGCGGCCGCGGTGAGGTCGCCGCCTATCTGGCGCAGCTCCAGGGCGAAGCTTACGTGGCGCACGTGGTCAATCACCGCGCCGAAGGCCGAGCGGAGGATTCAGTTGTGGGCGACGAATGGTGTCTGCAAGTGGGCGTCGATGCCGGCGACGTGCGCCTGGCGCCACTACTCGGCCTGGCGGCGCAGGCCGGCCTGCGCGTGAGTAAGGTCAACGTCAGCCGCCCCAGCCTCGCCGATGTCTTCCTAGCTCACACCGGCCGCGCCCTGCGCGATGTCTAACGCGCCTCGCCGCGCCTGCCGCACGCCATAGTCCAACCAATCAAAAAGGGAGACGGCCTCT
>JBBSBO010000321.1:0-4364 GCA_038251215.1 Caldilineales bacterium | reverse complement strand
TGCGCATCGTCGTCGAGGAGCGCCGCAATTACGACCCGGCGGCAGCGCGCGCCGCCCTGCAAGAAAACGCGCCGCAGCGCACCCTCTGCCTCGACACGGTTGCGCTGGACGCCGCTCAGGTCGCCCAGGCTATCGCGGCCTGGCTGCCAATCTAGCGCCGCCCGCCCAATCACTCCCCAGGAGCCAACGATGCCCTCTTCCGCCCGGCCCGTGATCGAGCACATCGACGCCGTCGTCTTCCGCCTGCCCATGCACGGCGCGCTGCAATGGGGCAAGAGCAGCCGCATCGCCGAGATCCGCCATGTGCTGGTGCGGGCTACGCTCAGCAGCGGCGCCGCCGGCCTGGCGGAAGCGCCGCCGCGCCCCACCATCTACGGCGAAACCACCGCCACTATCTGCACCATCCTGCGCGACGAACTGGCCCCGCGCGTGCTGGGGCTGCCCGTACTTGATGAGGCGGCTGACGAAACGGCAGACATCGCGACGCATGCCGGCCCGGACACGCCTGCCATGCGTCGCATCCAGGAGCGTCTGCACCAGGTCAAAAACAACCACGCGGCCAAAGGCGCCTTGGACATGGCGCTGCACGCCGCCATCGCCCAGCACGGCGGCGTCTCGCTGGCCGCGCACCTTGGTGCGGAGCAGGCGCGCCTCCAGGTGAGCTACATCCTGGGCATCGGCGACCGTGAGGTCGTGCTGGAGGAAGCGCAGCGCGTCGTCAGCCAGGGCGTGCGCGTGCTCAAGGTCAAGGTCGGCCGCGACTGGGAGGAAGACATCGCCCGCATCCGCGAGCTGCAGGCAATGCTGGGCGCGGACGTCGCGCTCTATGCCGACGCCAACGAGTGCATGGAAGCGGAGACTGCCCCGGCGCGCTTGCAGCAATTGGCGGAGATGGGCCTGCTCTATTGCGAGGAGCCGCTGCCCGTGGAGCAATTGCACGCCCGCGCGCGCCTGGCCGCGGGCCGCCACTTGCCGCTGATCGCCGATGATTCGGCCTTCTCGCTGCGCGAGCTGAACCGCGAGCTGGCCTTCGACACCTTCGACGTGCTCAACATCAAAACCGCGCGCACCGGCTACACTGAGTCGCTGGCGATGGAGCGGCAGGCCCTGGCGGCGGGCAAGGGCGTCATGATCGGGTCACAGGCGAGTGCGGGGCTGGGCACGGCGCGCGCCGCGGTCTATGCGGCGCGGCGCGGCATCGAACACCCCTCCGAGCTGAGCTTTCAGCTCAAGCTGAAGGAGGACATCCTCGACCGCCCGCTGCCGATCCGCGACGGCTATCTGCGCCTAGCCGACGCCGACGCCGCCCAGGTAGACGCCGATCTGCTGCGCGCCGCGACAGTGGATGAGGGTTGACGATAAGGAAAAATCAGGAGCGTCTAGAGGCCAAATAGCGTGCGGATGCGGACATTCACTTCGGCCTGCAACCGGGGAGATAATTCTCCCAGTTCGCGCCGAATCAGCGATGTCGTGGCGGTCATCAATCGATGCACCTGGAGAGTGGATGATACGCGTAACCCCGCTGCGGCGAAGTCTGACTCATCCTCGGAAATGATCAGGTCGGTTTCTAGGGGACTATCCGAAATCCGACTCGTGACAAACGCGAGTATGACCTGTCGGTGTGGACCAATAGGCTCGGTGAGACACACCGCAGGGCGGACTTTCGTGCTGGAGAAATCGTCGAAGGGAAAGGGCAGTAATACGACCTTATACTTCATCACGGAAGGGTTCTCCGTCAGTTGCCGAGTAGATATCTTCCTGCGGTTCGTGCAAGTAAGCGAAAGCCGGATTGCGCGCTGCCGCCTTAAGCCACTCCTCTTCAGTCCACTCATCGTCAACGGGGTACAAAAGAATCACACGAACACGTTGCGGACCGGTCACAGGCAGTAAGCCGTCTAAGTGGAGTTGACGGCGTTCGTCAATCGTTCCGGTCATTTCAATCGCTCGCATTCCGTCTTCCATGGTTAACGCCTCCAAAATCCAGTTTCGCATAACCTCCATTCCACATCTTAAGTATACCCAACAGACGTTTGGCCTACAAGGGTATTTGCTCGTCATGGCCCTCTTTGATCTGACGCCATATTCTCGCCGTTGACAGTCGCCTAGCGCCGCAACTCGGGCAAATAGGTATAAATAAAGGGGCTGGACGGCGTGCGTGTGACGCCCGGCTTCTCGCCCGGCTTGAGCGTGGGCGTGAAGGTCGGCGTCGGCGTGAAGGTGGGCGTCGGCGGCAGGCGCGTTTCGTTCGGCTTGAACGTGGGCGTAGCCGTCGGCGTCAGCGTGGGCGTCGGCGTGGGCGTGTACACGTTCAACACGCCATAAGCGGCATTGTCGGCGTCGCCGCCCGTCTCGCCCGCCAGCCGGACAATGGCGGCGATGGGTTTCGCCACGCCGGGCGCGATGTCCGCCGGCAGGGCGCACTCGTAGGTAATCTGCGTATCCGCCGCACAGCGCGCCGCCACCGAGACGTTCGTCTTTTCGCAAGACAGCTTCCGCGCGGGATCCACATCCTGGTCATAGAAGTTGATCACCGCCCCAGTAGCCGCGATGTTGCCCTGGTTGCGGATCGTGAGCCGGAAGGTCACCTTGCCCGGCGAGCCCGGCGAGGCTACGACGGACGCCGGCGAGATGCCCAGCGCCGGGTTGGACTGCGGGAATATCGCCAACGTAAAGTAGTCTTTATATAGCGACGCGCCTGTCGGATTCGCGATCCCGTTTTGGTTGCGCACGTAGTCGCGGAAGGTCGGCCCCAACAGCGTCACCGCCGCGGCGGTCGGGTTGGGCGTGACCTGGGGCGGAGGCCACATGACGTTGTAATCTCCGTCCACCCGGTCCAGCAGAGAACCGTTGAGGCCGTCGGCCTGATGGACAGAATGCCGCAACACGTCGTTGAGGCTATACCACGACCAGGCTTGCACAAGCCGGTTGCCGTCCGCCGGATAGCCGGTCGTGGCGTTTGTCTCCGTGAGCAGGACGTTAAAAGTCGCCTTCATGTAGTTGCTCACAAATTCCAGGCTAAACGTACACACGCCATCTTTGGCCCCATCCGACGGCCGCGTGTTTTCGTCGCATACTTCACTTTGGCCAGGGAAAATTACGTCGCCTGTCTTAAAAAAGGTGTCCGGCCCAAAGAGGATGCCGTACTCCGACACAATCAGCGGCACGTTGCGATAGCTGCGGTAGCCGGGGATTTCGGTCTTCTGCATCCATGCACGAAAAGCGATCAGCCGATCCCTGAAGATAATCCCCTTCCCGTGGTCATCGTAGCTGTATTCTTCCGGAATCTTGGTATATGAATACTTGCTATCCACCGGCAGGGGCGGCGTACCCGCGCCGTAGTTGACCTCGTTGAGGATGAACGAGTGGATGGTAAAGGCGTCGACGGGCAGGTCCTTGCCATAGGCCGCTTTGTAGGCGCGCAGCACAATCGTCAGATACTCGATGCGGATCGGCGTGGGCTGCACGATGGGGCCAATCGCCACCAGCGCCGTTGGGTCGCGCTGCTTGATGAAGGTATAGACATCGTGATAATCCAACGCGTACATATCCGGCGCGCGCCCATCCTGCCCGGCGCGGTCCATCTCGTTGCCCACCACCCACAGCCGCCCACGCGCTGCGTCGATGGCAGGGGCGACGAAACGCTCCAACTTAGCCGGGTCGATGCGCTTGTTCGCCTCGCCGGAGCCTTTATAGAGGTCCGGCAGGCGGATCACGCGTAAATAGGAAAGGCCGTTCGTCGGACCGCTGTCGGCGCGATAGTCCAAGTACCAGCCGGCGCCCAGCTCGCGGGCTTTGCCGCTGGAAAAATAGAAGCTTAACGGCTTCGCTTCGATCGCAACCGGCGTAGGTGTAGGCGCACCTACGCCCTGGGCGTAGCGCGTGTCCAAAACCACATTGTAGCCGAAGCGGTCGTGCGTGGAATAGTAGGGCGGGAAAGGCGGGCACGCCTGCGCCTGCGCCGAACCGGGCAGAAGCAGCGCCAGGCACAGCAACCACGCCAGCGCGACGAAAGGCCGAAATCTTGCCGGAAGTATGAGGGACATCGGGATGAGTCCTTTCCGAACTGTATTTCAAAACCGTATTCTATTGGCAGTGCCAGGGTTCAGTAGAGCGGACGCCCCGTGCAAGAGGCGGGCCGGCCGCAGTAACCGGTGCGGATTCATAACGGCTGAGAACTTATAGAGGTGAACAAGGGCAAGTGCTAGTGATATTTTACGCAAAGGCTCGCAATCCTGCAAGCCGCCTGGACGAGTTTCCTGTCGTACGCGAGAGTGTAAGATAGTTTGTGTAAACGGGAAGGCTCCCATAGAGTAGGTAAGAATCAAAGAGTGAGAGCGAAGGAGCAGACCCGTGAACGAAGAAGA
>JBBSBO010000320.1:0-4376 GCA_038251215.1 Caldilineales bacterium | reverse complement strand
GCAGAGGAATGCAGCCGAATCTCGTCTATTCTATGAATTAGGACAGTGATATAATTCCAGCATGGCAGAGAAACAGATTGGCATAACCGAAAACATCCATCTTCCCTCGGAAGCGCTTGCCGAGTATTGCCGTCGTCGCCACATTCAAAAGCTTGCGTTCTTTGGATCTGTGCTCGACGAACGATTCACACCGGATAGCGACGTGGATGTGCTGGTGGAGTTCGAGCCGGGACATGTGCCGGGCCTCAGCTTCTTCGACATGCAGGATGAACTCTCTGCTCTGTTGGGCCGCCAGGTAGAACTCCATACGCCCAGCTTCCTAAGCCGCCACTTCCGCGATCAAGTTCTGTCCGACGCGCATGTCGAATATGTACAGAGGTGATCTCTTATATCTTCAACATATGGTCGATGCCGCACACAAGGCTGTTGTCTTTGTAGAAGGTCATACCCGATCCAGCTTTGGCTCAGATGAAATCCTATCTCTCGCCGTTGTGCGGCTGCTTGAGGTGCTAGGAGAAGCATCTCGCAACGTCGATCCACATACTAAGGATTCATTCCCCGACATTCCCTGGCGGCAGATCACAGCCGTACGCAATCGCCTGATTCACGGTTATTTCGATGTTGATCTTGACATCGTTTGGTCAATCGTAACGATCGATCTGCCGCCTCTTATTCTTCAGCTAGACGAAATTCTCGCAGCCAATCAATTCCACAAATGACATGGGGCCTCCTCGTAAGCCTACAGGCGAGCAAGCACAAGGCCTGCCCCTACCGGCTATTCTCCGCGTACTTTGCGTTCTTTGCGGTTTGATGTTTTTCTTACCCTCAATACAGCTCGGGGCGCCTATCCGTTAGGACCGGCATGGTCTGCCGCGCTTCGTCCGCCAGGGCGAGATCCACCGTCACGGTCAACAACTCCTCGCCGTCGCCGCCTTCGACCAGCACGTCGCCCCACGGGTCCGCCACGGCGGATAGCCCGCAGAAATCCGTCCCCTTGCTGATGCCCACGCGGTTGCAGCCGGCGACAAAACATTGATTCTCGATAGCGCGCGCCCGCAGCAGCGTCCGCCAATGCTCACGGCGCACGCAGGGCCATTCCGCCGGCAAGATCACGAGCCTGGCGCCATACACCGCATAGCGCCGGAACAGCTCCGGAAAGCGCAGGTCGTAACAGATCGCCAGCCCCGTCTTGCCCCAGGGCAGGTCGAGCAGCGTCGCCCCCTGTCCCGGCGCCAGATAGCGATCCTCGTCCATCAGGCTGAAGAGATGCACCTTGCGATAGACGCCCTTCAGCGCGCCGTCGGGCGCATAGAGCGGCATACAGTTGTAGAAGCGCCCGTCCGCCTGCACCTCCAGGATCGAGCCGGTGAGCCACACGCGCTGCGCCTTCGCCAGCTTGGCGAAGCGGCTGAACCAGTTGCCCGCTCGCCCGCGCCCGCCCAGCGAGGAGGCGTGGACGGCGGCGTTCTCCAGGTCATAGGCCGTACTCCACAGCTCCGGCAGCACCACCAGTTGGCTGCCGCGCCGGCTTGCCTCGGCGACCCAGGCGCCGGCCCGCTCGAAATTCTCCTTGGGGCGGCCCAACTCACAGTCCATCTGCACCAGCGAAATGGTGAGCGATTGTCCATCGCCTGGTTGTGCGCCGCTCGATTCTGTGCCGTTGAATTCTGTGCCGCTAGATTGTGCCATGCGTGCCTGCCTTCGTTCAGCCCCGCTTCCAAGCCAACCCCAGCGCTCCTGCCCTGTCGTTAGCGCTTGGCCTTGCCCTGGTCGTCATCGTCCAGCACTTCGACGCTGGCCCCGGGCGCAGGCTGCGAATACGCGCCAAGTATGCCGCCCTCCGCCTCCACGATAGCGCCCGTGGGCGTGGCGGAGCGCGCCGGCGGCGTCACCGCCGAGGAAGCGCCCGCCGAGGAACCCGGCGCCACATTCACCGCCATCTTCTCCGCCTGTGTGCGTTGCGTCAGCGCGCGCCAGCCCATGCCTAGCCCCGTCAGCACCAGGAGCAAGGGCCACCAGCGCAGCACTGCGTGCGCCTCCTCGCCGGCGGGCATGAAGATAAACAGCCCAAACCATACCAGCACGGCCCCGGGAATCAGGGGCCACCACTGGCCGCGTGTGCGCAGGGCAAGCGCCAGCGCAAAGAAGACCAGCCCCATGCCCACAAAGAGCGCGGCCCCCAGCGTCTCCAGCCGCTCCACCAGCGCGCTGAGGCCGGTGACGAGGCTGACCACAAGCATAAAGCCGCCGGGGATGATCGCCCACCAGTTGTCACGCCGGTTCACAATGTAGATATGGCCGAAAGCCAGCGCCAAGCCCAGGAACAACACAGCCGCCGCCAGCCGCGAGGAGACGGCGGGCTGCACGCTGAGGAAAGCCATCGCCGCCAGGGCCAGCAGCGTCCAGCCGGGGATCAGTCGCCACCAGTTGGCGGGCTTGGCTGTGTAGCCGCCGAAGAAGCCGGCGGCAGCCAACGTGAAGACCCCGGTCGCGACGTATTGCGTCAGCGGCTGATAGTGCTCCAACAGGCCGAAGTTGAAGCCCAACAGGACAAGACCGGCCAACGCCAGCCCGATGGCCCATAGAAACCAGTTCAAGCGCGAGGCTTTCACAGCGATGACTCCTCCCATAAACAAGCCCCTGTCCCTGGGCAGCGCCGCTGCGCTGCGATGGGGACAGGGGCCTTTGTGGTTGGCGAACCTAAACGCAACGGCTACTCGATAACGGCTAACGTCTCCACATCCACACTGAGGTCAACGGCCGAAGCCGCGATCCAGCCCGTGGCGCCGGCGGCGGATTGCACGCGCACCCATTGCCCGTCCGCCGTACGACCGGTGGCGGGAAGCACCACCCCCTTGCCCACACGTTCAATGCTCTCACCCGTGGTGCTGGGCGTGGCATAGATGGGCATGATAACCGAGCGGACCGTGGCGTCCGCCGCGACGGGCTTGCTTGCGGCTGTGGTCGGCGCGGGCGTCGCCGCGCCGGCTTCGACGGGAGCTTCGACCGTGGCAGCCGGCGTGGCTTCGCCCGCGGGCTGCGTGGCGGCGGTGCCGGCTGCCGCGCTGACCGGCACGCCGTTGACGTCGCCGGACGGGATAATGGTCGAGCGGAAGATCCAGGCCGTGCCGCCCTGCGGCAGCTCAATCAGGAGCCATTCGCCATCGTCCGAACGGCCCACGACGGGCAGCGCCGCGCCTTGCGGCAGGATCGCCAGCACGGCGGATTCCGTGTCCGCCGAGGGGCGGGCGTTGACGCCTTCGGCGGAGACGACGAGGGCGCCGGGGACGCCGTCCGGCAGTTGGCTGGTATACGGCGCGGGCGGCTCTACGGGTTCTGCATTCGCCGCAGCCTCCGGCGTGGGCGTTTCGGCGGGCGTGGGCGTCGGCTGCGGCAGCTCGCCGGCAGTGGTGACGGGCAAGCCGATCACATCGCCGCCGCTAAGCGTAAGTTCGAGCGAAATCCAGCCCTGCGCCCCGTCGCCCAAGTCGAGCAAGAGCCAATCGCTCAGGGGCGTGCGGCTGATGGCGGGCGCCACCGTCTGGTCGGGCAACAGCGCCACGATGTCCGCATTGAGGTCGGGCAAGCGGCGCACATTGGCCCCAGCGGGCGCATTGACGGTAATCGTAATGGCGGCTGCCGGGTTGGGCGCCACGGCTGACACAGGCGTCACCGTGGGCAGCGGGACAGTAGGCGTTTGCTCGCCGCCTGCCGCCACAGTGGGCGCCGCTTCCGCCGGCGTGGTTTCCGCCGGCGCTGCTTCGGCGGCTTGCGGCGTGGGGGTGATGCCCCCGGCGCGCAACGCCGCCTCGTACAGCGCCTGCGAGATAGGCTGGTCGCCTTGGGCGAAGTATTCAGCCGAGGCATAGCCGACCGTGCCCGTCACCGGCTGTCCCTCGGTCAAGGGGACATCCGTCACGAGTAACTTCAGCCACGCAGTTCCATCCGCCACTTCCTCCGTGCCATACACGAAGAAGGTCTCGTTCTGCGCAAGAATGCGGATAATTTCAGCATCCATGTTGGGCTCGCGGCGAGCGTTGACGCCATAGGCGCTGATGACCGTGGCAAAGCGCTGTTGGACAATCGGCAGCGTGGGCGCGGGCACGGGCGTGGGCGGCTCGGCGGTCGGCACGGGCGTGTCCGCGGCCGCAACGGGCGGCGCCGCAGCCTCAACGGGGGTAATCTCGGCGCCGGGGTTCTCCTCCGTCGCGACTGCGAGGGACGCGGCAGACTTATCAGCCGTCGGCGTCCCGCGATTGCTTGGTTGGCCGGCCCACTCCCGTACTGTATCGATAAGAGGGCCGCCCAGCGTCAGGGCGCTAAAGATCAACACGCCCAGCAGCGCCAAAGTCACCAGGGTGGGCAAAATCCAGGTC
>JBBSBO010000319.1:0-4376 GCA_038251215.1 Caldilineales bacterium | reverse complement strand
GCTTCTCAAAACGGCCCGAAGCGTTGGACAGTGCGCCCCGCCCGCGCGCCTGGTCGCGCAGTTCGGACCAGTCGACGGTCCGCGATCGGGTCTTCCATTTTTCCTGTGGCGGCATTTCTCATCTTCGGTAACCACGTGCATCAAGCTAGAACAAACGTAGAATAAAAAAAGAACAAATAGTGCTTGAGGTGAATGCGTCGCCATGGTCTCTTGTGGATGGCCTCCCCGAATAACGGCCAGAGCGCAGGGTTATAGGAGGCCCCGGTTTGGGGCCAGCCTGCAGCCGCTTGTCAGCAAGGTTGGGCCACCCCGCAAGCGAGGGCGGTGGATCGCGCCCCGATCCACCGCGCGTTTTGGTTTCAACGTCGAGGGATCGCCCGCTATACCGGCCGCATGGGCGCAGCGTTGAAAATCAGGAGGGGGCTAGCTGGCGGTACGCTGGCGACCGGAATGTTGCTCGGCGTGGTCGCCGGCGCTGGTCTTGCGATTGCTGCGATCGTGAGGTCGCCGACGCTGGAAGGCATATTGGGCGGCGTGTTCGGCGGCTTTGTTCTCGCGCTTATCGTGATGGGCGCGACGGCATGGGTCGCGATGACACTCGCCAGCGACAAGCCCCAGCCCGACCTGAACGACGGGGAGGAGATCGCAGCCTCCCTGAAAGGTGTGCTGGCAAGCGTCGAAGCCGCACGGCTCGACACGTTGGAGAAGATCAACAAGCGCGCAATGTGGCGCGTACCCTTGCTGGCCGCGTGCGGCGTGGCTGCTGTGATTGCGGGGCAGTTCAGCGATGATCCGCCGAGCCTGACCGAGATGATCGCGTTCATCCTGCTGCCCGGCTTCGGCGGTTATCTCTGGGCCTCGTTCGCGCTCTCTTCGCGCTATGCCCGGCTCTACAAGGACAAAGTCCTGCCCGCGCTCGCGGCCACCTTCGGTGCGCTCAGCTATCGCAAGGCCCACATGCCAGACCTTGCGCGCCTGAAGGAAGAATGCATCTTTCGCAAGTTTGACGCGTGCGAAGCGGATGACGAGATTTTCGGCACGTATCGCACATTGCCAATCAGCGTTGTCGAACTGAAGCTGACCCACGGCTCAGGCAAGAACCGGCGGACGACATTCGATGGATTGGTGGTGACGCTCGAGCTGCCGCGAGACACTGGAGCCACAACGGCGGTGGTTTCCGACGCCGGCGCTCTGGGCAATTTTGTAGACCGGCAGACGGGTCAGCATCGCGAGCGTGTAAGACTTGAAGATCCGGTGTTCGAGAAGATCTACGAAGTTTACGGAACGGATCAGGTGGCGTCACGTGCGCTGCTGAACCCTGCCTTCATGGAGCGGCTTCTCACGCTCGGCGCGCTTGCGGATTTCGATAGGCCACAGGTGTTGTGCGATGGGCGCGTGCTGCAGATCGCAATGCCAAAGCGGACGGTCAAAAACCTGTTCGAGCCGCCGCGCTTCAATAAGCCTGCGGCGACGCGCGCGGCCCTGGTGCAGCTCAAGACGGATATCGCGTGCGTGCTGAGGGCGGCCGATGCGGTGATCGATCTTGATCACCGCTTCGCGGCCGTGGCGCGGAGTTAGGTCACGCCGGAACGAATTTCAGCGCGATACCATTGATGCAATAGCGCAGGCCGGTAGGGCGGGGGCCGTCATTGAAGACGTGGCCGTGATGGCCGCCGCAGCGGCGGCAGTGGACCTCGGTGCGGGTCATGCCGAATGTCGAGTCGGTCTTCTCTTTCACGGCGCCCTTGATGGGCTCATAGAAGCTGGGCCAGCCGGTGCCGGAATGAAACTTGGTCGCACTGCCATAGGCGGCCAGATCGCAGCCCGCGCAGGTGTAGATGCCTTTGCGTTCCTCGGCGTCCAGCGGACTGGAGCCGGGGGGTTCGGTGTTCTCGTGGCGCAGTACGCCGTATGCTGCGGGTGACAGCAGCTTGCGCCATTCGGCGTCGGTATGGGTTACCTCGAACGCCTCCTTCTCCGCGCGTGCTTCGCCGCCGCCAAAACAGGCGGTGACCATGAGGCCGCCGCCAATTGTGGTGGCCGTAAGAAGGAAGTTGCGACGGTTCTGCATGGCGGGTCTCCGCTGGTGGGCTCAAACCTAATACGCGCGAGCGCGCCCGGTGGTTACAGCCCATTGCAGATGGCCCTTGACCCCGGAGGGGCTCCCGGCAAACGCAGTCCTGTGGCGCACATGTGCGCGCGCCAGCATGGGATAATGAGAGATGCGTCGGTTTACTGGCCGGCGCCGCCGATGGCGCCCATGACTTCTTTCATCAAGACTTCCTGGCACTTGTCGCTGTTGGCCTGCATCTCGTCCGCCGTCGCCTTAATCGTTCCGTTCATGACGCCCTTGCACCATTCGGCGCTGCCCGGGCCGGGACTGCAGGCGGCGAGGAGACCTGCGACAGTGGTTAGCAGGGCGATGGTCGTGATGCGCATGAAGTGTCCCCCATCAGCTGGCTGAATTGCGATCACATTCGGCGCGCACCGGGGGCGCCGTCAACCGGAATTGAGACTCGCCGAACGAGACTGACCTAGAGGGAGGCGCCGCGACGGATGCCGAGGTCGTCGCAAAGCGTGGCGATCGTGCGGAGATCGTCCCAGGCCTTTTCCTTATGGGCGGGGTTGCGGAGGAGGTAGGCGGGGTGGAGCATGGGGATGCACGGGATGGGGGCGATGCCGTCCTGCGAATAGCTGAGCTTGCGGCCACGCAGCTTCATGATGCCGTCTTCCTTGTTCAGCATCGCATGCGTCGCGAACTTGCCGGCGGTGAGCAAGAGCTTCGGCTGTTTCAGTTCGATCTGGCGCATCAGGAACGGGGCGCACATCTGCATCTCGACGGTGGAGGGGTCGCGGTTGCCCGGCGGGCGCCAGTAGATCAGGTTGGTGATGTAGACGTTCTTCTGGCGCGTCAGGCCGATGGTGGCGAGCATCCTGTCGAGCAGCTGCCCGGCGCGGCCAACGAAGGGCAAGCCCTGCGCATCTTCTTCGCCGCCGGGGGCTTCTCCGACGATCATGACATCGGCATCGAATGCGCCATCGCAGACGACGGTGTTCTTGGCGGCCTTCTTGAGCGGGCAGCCGTCGTATTGCTGGACGATGGTGCGGAGTTCCGCGAGTGACTGCGCTAGAGAGGCAAGGCGTTTGGCGTCGTTGATCGGATTGTTGTTGATCTTCCGGGGCGCGCCGCGCAGCGCTCCGGGCGGCGCGGGTGGCTGTTCTGCGCGCGCGCGGGGAGGCGTGGGACGGGCCGTCGACCCCGAGGGACGCCAGTTACGCAACGCACGCGCTTCCTCCAGGCCCATATCGACCCAGAAGTCAGCCAGCGCCTGAAGCGCGAGGTCTTGCTGGGGGTGCGTCACGCGGGCGTTTGACTCCTTGCTTGCTGCTGCGAAAACGTGAGGCTAACTAGCCATCGATATTGGGATTTCCGCCCCGGTTCGATTCTGGCGGGACGATTCCCGGGGGCGTTAGGAGACTGAGCATAATGTCTGAGGCCGTCGAGCGGGAGTCCATGGATTTCGACGTGGTCATCGTGGGGGCAGGCCCCGCTGGCCTCGCCGCCGCGATCCGCATCAAGCAGATGGCTGCCGAGACAGGCAAGGACGTATCGGTCGTCGTAGTGGAAAAGGGCTCGGAAGTGGGCGCCCACATCCTTTCGGGGGCCGTAATGGACCCCAAGGCGATGGACGAGCTGATCCCGGATTGGGCAGAAAAAGGTTGCCCGTTCGAGACGCCGGTGACGAAGGATACGTTCCTCGTGCTGGGGCAGGAGGGCTCTATCCCGCTGCCGGTCTTCCTGATGCCGCCAATGCTACACAATCACGGCATGTATATCGGCTCGCTGGGCAATGTGTGCCGCTGGATGGCGACGCAGGCCGAGGCGCTGGGCGTCGAAATCTATCCGGGCTTTGCAGCTTCTGATCTGACCTATCGCGAGGACGGGTCGATCAAGGGCGTGATCGCCGGCGTGATGGGCATCGAGAAGAATGGCGAGCATGGCCCCAACTATTCGCCGGGCATGGAGCTCAACGGCAAGTATGTGCTGATCGGCGAGGGCGTGCGCGGCTCGCTGGCCAAGCGGTTGATCGGTGAGTTCAAGCTCGACAAGGACTCGCAGCCGCAGAAGTTCGGCATCGGGGTGAAGGAGCTGTGGCAGATCCCGGCGGACCAGCACAAGCCGGGCTTCGTTCAGCACACTTTTGGTTGGCCGCTGAGCAACAGCACGGGCGGCGGTACGTTCATGTACCACTTCGGCGATCGTTATGTGGCGATCGGGCTAGTGGTGCACCTCAACTACAAGAATCCCTGGCTGGCGCCGTTCGAGGAATTCCAGCGCTTCAAGCACCATCCCGAAGTGATCAAGTATCTCAAGG
>JBBSBO010000318.1:0-4389 GCA_038251215.1 Caldilineales bacterium | reverse complement strand
TCGAGGGCCTGCGTCCGCAAGGGCGCGTCGTGATCGTGCAGACGATCATCGCGCTGTCGGCCCCGGTGCTGGCCGCGGCATGGCCCATCTCGCGCGGCGTGCGCGTCACCGTGCGCGAGGCAATCAGCGACATCGGCCTGGGCAAAGGCCAGTTCGGCCACAGCCTGCTCGACCGCGTCCTCGTGCGTATGCGCCGCGTCGTGCCCATGGGTCGCCCCATGCAGATCTCGATCCGCAATACCTTCCGGCGCAAAGCCAGGCTGGCGACCACCCTCTTCACGCTCTCACTCGCCAGCGTGATCGTCATCTCCATTTTCAGCATCCGCGCCTCGCTGCAGCAGACGCTGGACGACGCGCTCAACTTCTATGACTTCGACGTGCAGATCAACTTCGAGCGCTCCTATCGCACCGACCGCATTGTCGACGAGATCGCCCACGTGCCCGGCGTGGATACGGTGGAACCTTGGGGAGGTAACACCGCGCGCCGCATTCGTCCCGACAACAGCGAAAGCGACTTCATCTCCGTCAACGCCTTGCCGCCGGACTCGACCATGGTCCACCCCACTTTGGTGGAAGGCCGCTGGCTGGAAGATGCGGACGCCAACGCCATCGTGGTCAACACGGATGTGTTGAAAGACGAGGAAGATGTCGCAGTAGGCAGCACCATCACCCTGAGCATCAACGGCAAAGAGAGCGACTGGGTCGTGGTCGGCATTGTGCGCGGGCTGCTGACCGGCGCCAATGTCTTTGTGACTTATGACAATTTTGGGCGCGTGACCGATGAATATGATCGCGCCCAGGCCGCGCTGGTGCGCCTGACCGACCGCTCGCCGGAGAATCAAGCGGCCATGAGCCAAACGCTGGAGCAGATCTACCGCGACGCCGGCTTCCAGTTCTCTTCCGCCACAACCATCTCGCAGTTGCGCGGCACGATCAGCAGCATCTTCGATGTCATGATCATCTTCCTGCTCGCCATGGCGGTGCTGCTGGGCGTGGTCGGCGGGTTGGGGTTAATGGGCACCATGAGCATCAACGTGATGGAGCGCACGCGCGAGATCGGCGTTATGCGCGCCATCGGCGCCTCCAACAGCTCGGTGCTGCGCATTGTCCTCGTCGAGGGCCTGTTCATCGGCCTGATCAGTTGGGCCATAGGCGGGGTGGTCGCCCTGCCCGCCAGCCGCATACTGACCGATGTTGTGGGTCAAGCCTTGTTGCAGGCCTCGCCCAGCTACATTTTTTCCGTAGGCGGGGCCATCCTGTGGCTGTTTATCGTGCTGGCGCTGGCGTTTATTGCGAGCTTCATCCCGGCGCGCCATGCCTCGCAGTTGACCGTGCGCGAGGTGCTGAGCTATGAGTAAGACCATCGCCAACGGACGCCTGGTTAACGGCGGCGAACCCCTGATCCGCCTCGAACATGTAGTCAAGTCCTATCAAACCCCCGCCGGCGAGTTCATCGCCCTGCGCGACCTGGACCTCACCATCGGCAAGGGCGAGTTTGTGGCGGTGGTGGGCAAGTCGGGCAGCGGCAAGTCCACGCTGATCAACATGATCACCGGCATCGACCGCCCGACTTCCGGCGAAATCTACATCAACGACATCGCCATCCACAACCTGGGCGAAGGGCCGATGGCCGAGTGGCGCGGGCGCAATGTCGGCGTCATCTTCCAGTTTTTCCAACTGCTGCCCATGCTCTCGTGCATCGAAAACGTGATGCTGCCCATGGATTTCTGCAACATGTACAAGCCCAGCGAACGCGAGGCGCGCGCCCTTAGCCTGCTGGAGCATGTGGATATGGCGGACCAGGCCTACAAGCTGCCTAACGAAGTCTCCGGCGGACAGCAGCAGCGCATTGCCATCGCCCGCGCCATGGCCAACGACCCGCCGCTGCTCGTGGCGGATGAGCCGACCGGCAACCTGGACTCGCGCAGCGCCGACGCCGTGTTTGCCCTGTTTGAGAACATGGTGCGCGAGGGCAAGACCATCCTCATGGTGACGCACGACGAAGAGCTGGCGGGCCGCATCCCGCACCGCATCACCCTCGCCGACGGCGAAATCGTGAACGACCCCGCCGAGCACACGCCCGTCATGCGCGCCCGCACTGCCGCCGCCGTCCCCGCCTGATCCTTTCCGCCCACACACTTGACCTCCTCTCCTCCCCGCGAGGACATCTGCCAGGAAGCCCGCTGCTTCTTGGCAGATTGCTTTTGTGCGTTCGTTGCCAAAGGGCGCATTTCAGAACGAGGACGCAAAGAGGGATCTATTGCAGGAAGCGCAGATCCCGTTGTGCTTGTTTCTTGCTGTTCTTGCTGTTGCTTTTTCTTTGGGCCCTTTGCGGTTTTCAGTTGTTCCGCTCTGAATATGAAATCCGCCCGTTGCTAAAATGTTAGTTGACACTAAAAATAAAATGTGCTATAAATAACATCGTACAAGAGATAGAAACAAGCAAGTGGGCAGGAAGCATGAAGATGAGTGATTTCAAGCAAACAACAGAAAGCGGGGCACGCCGATGACTCAGTCCGCCGCAGTGCAGCCGCTGATCGCGCTGCTGGCCCTGGCCTTCGTGGCGCTGCTGCTGGCGCTGATCTTTTGGCCGCAGATTGGCCTCTATGCCCGCTGGCGACGCGCGCAGCGTCTGGACGAGCGTGTGCTGATCGAGGACGCGCTCAAGCACCTCTACGGCGCGCGCCTGCACCAGCGCAAACCCACGCTGCAAAGCCTGGCGGGCGCTGCCAACATCAGCGCCGACCGCGCCGCCGTGCTGGTCGAGCGCCTCTCCGAGCTGGAGTTGGCCGAACTGACCAACGGCGACATCCGCCTCACCGCTGAGGGCGAGAGCTACGCGCTCAACGTGCTGCGCGCGCATCGCCTGTGGGAGCGCTATTTGGCCGACAAAACCGGCTTCGACGAGAGCGAATGGCACGAACGCGCCGACCTGCGCGAGCATTCTCTTTCCGAAGATGAGCTGGCCGCCCTTGCCAGCGAACTGGGCAACCCGCTGCACGACCCGCACGGCGACCCCATCCCCACGGCGGAGGGCGACCTGGTCTATCACGGCGGCAAGCCGCTCAACGGCATGCAGCCGGGCCAAGTGGTGCAGATCGTACACCTGGAAGACGAGCCGGAGGCGGTCTATGCGCAGTTGATGGCGGAGAGCCTTTACCCCGGCATGCGCCTGCAACTGCTCGACGCCTCGCCCGCGCGCATCCGCTTCTGGGCGGAGGGCAAAGAGCACGTCCTCGCCCCCATCGCCGCGGCCAACATTTCGGTGCGCCCGCTTTCCGTCGCCGATTCGCTGGCTGCCGCACCGTCGCGCCACCTGGACAGCCTCGAGCCTGGCGAGTCCGCCGCGGTCGTGCGGCTCTCCTCGCGCTGCCGCGGCATGGAGCGCCGTCGCCTGCTCGACCTGGGCATCATCCCCGGCACGCGCATCACGGCGGAGATGATCAGCCCCAGCGGCGACCCCGTCGCCTACCGCATCCGCGGCGCGCTGATCGCGTTGCGCAAGCAACAGGCGAGCCTGATTGATATTGAACAAGCGGAGGGTACAAGCCTATGAGTGAGCCTAAAAAAAGTCTACACGTCCCCAGCGCCTGCGAAAGCTGTCCGGTACACAACGCCGGCAACCTGCTGCGCCTGGGCGTGGACATGAGCGACTGGGACTTTGTCGTCGCCCTAGCCGGCAACCCCAATGTGGGCAAGAGCACCGTCTTCAACGCCCTCACCGGGCTGCGCCAACACACCGGCAATTGGCCGGGCAAGACCGTCAGCCGCGCCGAAGGCGGCTTTGAGTACGACAGCCATCGCTTCAAGCTGGTCGACCTGCCGGGCACCTATTCGCTGCTCGCCGCCAGCATGGATGAAGAGGTGGCGCGCGACTTTATCCTCTTCGGGCAACCGGACGTTACCATCGTCGTGGTCGACGCCACGCAGCTGGAGCGCAATCTCAACCTGGCGCTGCAAGTGCTGGAGATCACCGACCGCGTGGTCGTCTGTCTCAACTTGATAGACGAGGCGCGGCGTCACAACATCGAGGTCGACGAGCGCGCGCTGGCGCGGCGACTGGGCGTGCCGGTCGTACCTACCGCGGCCCGCTATCGCGAGGGGCTGAACGAGCTGATCGCCGCCGTGGCGGACGTGGCGACGGGGCGCACCGTGTGCAAGCCGCGCCGGCTGCACAGCGAACCGCCCGGCCTCAAGCACGCCGTCACCACCCTCACCGGGCAGATCCGGCAGATGTACCCGGACTTGCCCAACGCGCGTTGGGTGGCGCTGCGGCTGTTGGACGGCGACGAACGCATCGCCGCAGCGCTGCAGAGCGGCGAACTGGGTGACCTATCCCGCGGCAACCCCGAAGCGCTTGAGAAGCCGCACCCCGCAGGCCTACCGATT
>JBBSBO010000317.1:0-4391 GCA_038251215.1 Caldilineales bacterium | reverse complement strand
GGCGTGCCGGGCATGCGTGAAGACCGCGTCGGCGGGGATTTGGGCCGCACCTAAATAGGCCACTGATTGAATGGATCAAATAGATCGGCACAGATTGATCTGTGAAACTCTCTTGCATCCGTGTTGATCAGTGTTCGCTTTTTCTAATCCAATGCAGGTTTCTACTTAAGACGTGTGCGCGGCGCAGAATTGAATAGGCGCGCTCAGCCGGCGACCGTCACCGGGCGGCCCGTCCGCGCCGAGTCCTCGATGGCGTGGACAACATGCACCTGGCGCAGCCCATCCGCGTGCGTGGGGAGCGGGCCGCGGTCGCGCCAGGTGGACGGCTCGAGCGTGTTTTCCTGCACCGCATCGAGCATCGGCCCCACCAACATCATGCCGTTGGCGCCGTCCGGCCCCTCATGCTCCAGCGAGAGCGCCACGGACGAGGCATAGAACTCGTCGCCTGGCGGGCGATAGTGTTGCGCCGCACGCAGGCGGATGCCTTGGGCGCCCAGCGCAGCCATATGCTGCTGCAAGTCGATGCCCGTAGCATTCCCGAAGTTGGCACGCCAGCTTTCGCGCGCGCCGAAGCCGGGCCGCTTGTTGTAGATCACCGTGCCGCGCGCGCCGGAGATGCTGGTGTAGAACTCCACGATCTCGTCCATATAGCGGATCCACTCGGCCTTGCAGCGCACCTTCAGCCCGCTGTCGAAGGTCAGGTAGGCGTCGTACAGGTCCGGCGTGTAGCCCAAGACCAGATCTTGACGGATGGCGAAGACCTCCGTCACGCGCGCCGGCGCAAAGGTCCAGTGCAAGAGGTCGATGACGTGGGCGAGCAGAAAGTGGGCGGTGGAGGAGCCGGCGGCGAATTCGGCGCTGCGCTCGCCCCACAGGCCGGTCGGCACGCTGATGTTGTCGTCCAACCGGCTTTCGGCATAGATGGGCCGGCCGATCAGCCCTTGCTGCACCACATAGTAGGTTGCCACATCCAGCGGCATGGCGCGGTTGGCGTAGTTGACGAAGAAGCGCGTGCCGTGCGCTTCGACCGCGTGGCAGATCGCCTCGGCGTCGGCCAAAGTCGTCGCCAACGGCTTCTCTTGGATGACGACAGGCACGCCCGCTTGGATGGCGGCCAGCGACGGCGCGCGGTGCAGGTGATCCGGCGTGGCGACCACGACGAGGTCCAGCCTTTGCTCCGCCAGCATGGCGGCAGCGTCGTAGTAGGCGGCGGCGCCGAGCGGCGCGGCCGTGGCTTGCGTCGCCTCACGGCGTACATCGCACACCGCCGCCACCTCGACCCCGGCGCGCTGCGCCAACAAATCCACATACTGCCGGCCCAGAATGCCCAGGCCGATGATCCCCGCCTTCAATCTGTCGGACATAGATCGCTCCTTTGCGGTTTGATTTTTTTCTTTCGATGCCTCCCGCACTTCCCCGGAAGTGGACAGACGCGCAAAACGCGGTACACTACGCATAGGTTCATCGCATAGGTTCATCGCATAGGTTCATCAGCACAACCGGCATACCCAGTATAAACCGGCCGATCCCGAAAACCAATCACACACAGATTGATTTAACCCTAGATCAGCTATGGCTAAGCGCATCCTCATCCTCATGAGCAAGACCGGCGGCGGCCATCGCGCCAGCGCCGAGGCGCTCAAGGCCGGCTTCGCCCAGCTCTATGGCGACGCCTTCGAGGTGGAGATCATCGACTTGCTCATGGACTATCTGCCTTGGCCCGTGCGCGAGCTGCCCAAGAGCTACGGCTTTTTGGCCGGGACCACGCCCTGGCTGTGGCGCTTCCTCTTCCAGGCTACCGACGAGCCGCTGACCGCCGCCACCCTCAGCCGCATGACGGCGCGCGTGCTGGCGCAGAGCATCACGCAGGCCTTCGACCGCTACCGGCCCGACCTGGTGATCTCCGTACACCCGCTCGTGCAATACATGACCGTGCGCGCCCTCAAAGTGATGCGTCTGCACATTCCCTTTGTCACCGTCGTCACCGACTTGGCGACGGCGCACCCGGCCTGGTTCCATCCCCAGGTGCGCCTCTGCTTCATCCCCAGCCGCGAAGGCTACGACGCCGCGCGCAAGGCCCGCCTGCAACCGCAGCAGATCCGCATGCACGGCTTGCCCATCCGCCCCATGTTCTCGGCGCTGCCGCCACGCGGCCCCGCGCTGCGCGCCCGCCTGCAAATGCACCCGGAGCTGCCCGCGGCGCTGCTCGTGGGCGGCGGGCAAGGCATGGGCAAGGTCGCGGTGACGGCCCAGGCCCTCAACACCCATCTGTTCGACAAAGGCAAACCCCTGGGCCAGATCGTGGTCGTCTGCGGCAGCAACCGCAAGCTCTTCGACGAACTGTCGGCGCGGCGCTGGGCCGTGCCGGTGCGCACCCTGGGCTATGTCAACAACATGGCCGAGTGGATGGCCGCCAGCGACTGCATCGTCACCAAAGCGGGGCCGGGCACCATCGCCGAGGCGCTGGCATGCGGCCTGCCCCTGGTGCTCAGCGGCTTCATCCCCGGCCAAGAAGTGGGCAACGTGCCCTATGTCGTCGACCACCAAGTGGGCGCCTATCGCCCGCAGCCGGATGAGATCGCACGCCTCGTCACACGTTGGTTCGGCCCGCAGCGGGATGATCTGCGGCGCATGTCCGTGCGGGCCAAAGCGCTGGGCAACCCGCGCGCCACGTTTGATATTGTGGAAGACATCGCCGCTCTGCTCGGCAATTTCTCGCCCCTACCCCACCGCTAGGAGAGTGCAACTTGAGTGAACCCGGCAACACCGCAGGCAACGCAGCCAGCAACACGGATCGCTGGAGCGCCGCAAAGGCCAACGCCTGGTACGCGGCGCAGCCCTGGCTGGTCGGCTGCAACTTCATCCCCAGCAACGCCATCAACCAGTTGGAGATGTGGCAGGCCGACACTTTCGACCCGGATACGATCGACCGCGAGCTGGGCTGGGCCGAAGAGATCGGCTTCAACACGCTGCGCGTCTATCTGCACAGCCTCGCCTATGCCGCCGACGCTGAAGGCTTCCTGGCGCGCGTCGACCGCTTCCTCGACCTGGCGAAAGCGCACGGCATGCGCCCCGTGCTCGTACTCTTTGACGACTGCTGGAACCCCGACCCCAAGGCCGGCCCCCAGCCCGCGCCGCGGCCCGGCGTCCACAATTCCGGCTGGTGGCAGGACCCCGGCGTGCGCGTCGTCAACGACCCGTCGCTGTGGACGGGCCTCGACGCCTATGTGCAGGGCGTGATCGGGGCCTTTGCCCAGGACCCGCGCGTGCTCCTGTGGGACCTCTACAACGAGCCGGGCAACAACCAGCAGGGCGCGCGTTCGCTGCTGCTGCTGAAAGAGGCCTTCGCCTGGGCGCGCGCCGCCTCGCCCAGCCAGCCGCTTAGTGCCGGCGTGTGGTTCGACAACGACGAGCTGAACGCCTTCCAACTGGCGGCCTCGGACGTGATCACCTTCCACGACTACAATGGCCCCGCCGATTTGAAGAGCCAGATCGACGATCTGCGCGCCTACGGTCGCCCGCTGATCTGCACCGAATGGCTGCGCCGCGGCAATAGTGAAGTGGCGGAGTGCCTCCCCGTCTTCTTCCAGGAGCAGGTCGGCTGCATCAACTGGGGACTGGTCAGCGGCAAGACGCAGACGATCTTCGCCTGGAACACGCCCACCGACGGCAGCGAACCCGCGCTCTGGTTCCACGACCTCTTCCGCCAGGATGGGACGCCCTTTAGCGCGGACGAGATCGCAACCTTCCGGCGTTACACGAGCCAACGGGCCGCATGACCCGGCTCGCCCCCGATTCAAGCGGCGTGTGGGGTCGCCCATGAGTGCGCCGCCCCGGGTCACTCCGGTTACCGCGGCGCTGGATGCGCTGGGCGTACCCTATCGCTTCTTTGCCCACGCCGGTCCGGTGCATTCGCTGGCGCAGGCGGCGGCGGAGCGCGGTCAAACGCCGGAGCAGATCATTCGCAGCATCGTCTTTCGCGTGGCTGCGGGCGAGTTTGTGATGGTGCTGGCGGCGGGCGAGCGCCGCATCGCCTGGCCCGCCTTGCGCCAATACCTGGGCGTCTCGCGCGTGACGATGGCCGAGCGCGACGAAGTGAAGGCCGTCACCGGCTATGAACTGGGCGCGGTCTCGCCCTTCGGCCTGCCCGCGCCCATGCGCATTTTGATTGACGAGAGCGTGTTCGCTGCATCGCAAGACTTGGCGGAGGCCCCGGCGGAAATCTCGCTGGGGTCGGGCGTGCGCGGCACGACCGTGATCCTGACCCGCGCCGACCTGCTCACCGCCCTAGGCGATGCGCCGCGCGTGCGGCTAAGTGAAGGAGCCGGGGAGAATGACCTATCTTGATGCCGCCTATCAGATCCTCAGCGCTGCCGAAAAGCCGCTGCATT
>JBBSBO010000316.1:0-4393 GCA_038251215.1 Caldilineales bacterium | reverse complement strand
GCTGCGCACGGACAACACGGAGATCGCCGGCTCCAGCGGCAGCGCCTCGGCCTCGCGCATGACGTTTATGGCCGGTAGCGCGGTCCAGGGCGCGGCGGCGCGCGCGCTGCGCGAATGGGTCAACGAAGAGCGCCCCGCCCGCGCCGAATTTGTCTTTCGCCCGCGGCCGACCACCGGCTACGCGCTCGACACGGGTGAGAGCGACCCCAACATCACCTACGGCTATTGTGCGCAAACGGCGGACGTCGAGGTGGATCTGGAGACCGGGCACGTGCGCGTCAAGCGCCTGGTCAGCGTCAACGACGTGGGCAACGCCATCAACCCGCAGCAGGTGGAAGGCCAGATCGAGGGCGGCGTGGCGCAATCCCTCGGCTGGACGCTGCTGGAGAACTTCATCCAGCAGGACGGGCGCACGTTGACGCCGCACCTGAGCAGCTATCTTATTCCCAGCGTGTTGGATGTGGCGGAGACGGTGGAGCCGGTCATCCTGGAGCTGCCTGACCCGCAAGGGCCGCTGGGGGCACGCGGTATGGCGGAGATGCCCTTTGTGCCGACTGCGCCCGCCATCGCCGCGGCCATCCACGACGCGGCCGGCGTGTGGATTGACGAGCTGCCGTATACGCCTGAGCGGGTGTGGGCGGCCTTGCAGCGGGCGCGCCAGGGCAATGCCAGAGCAACAGAGTAGAAGATGCTGCCAATGTGAGGGGAGGATAGGAGTTCAACCATGCTACAGCCAAAGAGCTATCCTAAGATGATGGGCCAGGCGCTGATGTTCGAGGCGGAGCCGTTCATCACGATGACCGATGACGACAACCCGTGGGCCGAGGGCCTCTTCCTGGTCGTGTTGATGGGCGTGCTGGCAGGGGCGGCGCGCGTCGTGGGATCAGTGCTGATGACCGCCAGCATGCCGGACCCGAACGCGCTGCTGGCCGTGGTGCAACAGGTCTTGAGCCGGCTGGGGCCGTTGGTCGCGGCCGCCGGCTTCGACCCGGCTACGGCGGCGGAATTCCTGGGCGGGCGCTGGAGCTTGGGCGCACGCCTGATGGGCTATGGCGTAGGCTGGATCCAGCTTTTCTGGCTGGTGTTGATGCCCATGCTCCTGGCGCTGCGCTGGCTGGCGGTGGGGTTGGCGGTCCACGGCGCCGCGCATGTGCTGGGCGGCAACGGCAAGTTTAGTCGCACCCTGGGCGCGGTGGCTTTGATGGCCGCGCCGCAGATCTTCTTGCTGCTGCACGTCGTCCCCTTTGTTTCGGTGAGCGGCGTACTGCTATGGGTGTGGAGCATGTTGATCGTCTATCGCGCTGTACAGGTGAGCCATGACCTGCCCTGGCGCAGGGCGGCGGTGGCTACGCTGGCCGCATCGGCCCTGTTGTTGATCCTGGCGGCGGCGACCGGCGGCCTTGCCGGGCTGATTCTGGCTGTGATCGGAGGTGCAGCATGACGCGCAACAACCTGATCGCCGAAGACGGGGAAGAAACACTTCGTCGCCGTTCGTGGCTGAAGGCATGGCTGCCCGCGCGCAGCCGCATGCTCAACGCGCTTCAGTTGCGCTTCGAGCCGGTTCCGGACGCCGATCAGCCTGTCGCCTTGCCCGAAGAAAGCGTCTTGCACGCCAGCATGCGCCAGGGCATGGGCCTGATCATCGCCGCGGCCTTGATTGCGGGCGCACTGCCCTTCTTCTACACGTGGTACACGGCTGCGCGCCTGGGCACGGCGGCCCCCATCGCGCAGTTGGGCCAGTGGGCCGATCTGGGCAACGTCCCCGGCCTGCAAGTTTTGGGCGTGGACAAAGTGCTGGCGGAGACCGCGGCGACGGCGGCGGGGCTGAAGCCGGCGTTCTTCCCCGGCTGGCTGGCGGCAGGCATCACCGCGCTGGGTCAGTGGATCAACTGGCCGCTGCGTTGGCTGGGCATCTGGATTGTGTATGGCCTGGGCGTGCTGGTGATCGCCAAGCTGCTCGGCGCGACGACGACGCTGCAACAGTTCTATACCCTCAGCAGCTTCGCCTTTTTGCCGTTGATCTTGACCGGGCTGGGGTTTATTCCCTGCGTGGGCATTGTGGCCAATATCGTCGCACTGTTGTGGGCGCTTGCCGTCTATGTCGTGGCTGTGCGCGCAGCGACAAAACTCAGCACGGGCCTAGCCGTACTGGCTACGCTGCTGCCCGCGGCCATGGCGGCCCTGCTGTCGATGGTGCTTGCCTTTTCTGTGGCGAGCGCCATCGTATCGGCGTTCGTGCGTTAAGGCGCGGCGGCGACGGCGGGCGAACTGAGCAGGGCGTCCGCCAGCGCCACACCGGCATCCAATAGCGCCTGCACCTGTGCGGGGCTGCGCCCTTCGGCGTAGATGCGCAGGACCGGCTCGGTGCCGCTGGGCCGGATCAAAAGCCAGCTGTCGTCGACGAGGATATACTTGACGCCGTCGCGGCTGTTGACTTCGCGCACGGGCGTGTCGTCGATAGCAGTGGGTGCGGTCGCCAGCAAGCCTTGCACCAGTTCCGCTTTGGTGAAGGGCTGCACGGGCTGGTCGAGGCGGGCGTAGTAGAAGCGCCCCACGTCCGGCGCGTCCATCAGTTCATCCAGCTGCTGTGACAGCGCCTTGTGGCGCGACGCCACCATCTCCGCCAGCAGCAGGCCCATCAGCACGCCGTCCCCCTCGGGGATGTGGCCTAGGATGCTGATGCCGCCACTCTCTTCCCCGCCCAACAGGACCTGCTCGCGCAGCATCCAATCGCTGATGTAGTTGAAGCCGACCGGCGTTTCGTGCAGGGGCAGGCCGTAGCGCAGCGCCAGGCGGTTGAGGATCTGCGTGCTGCTCACGGTTTTGACCACGCTGCCGCGCAGGCCGCGCTCGTTGACCAGATAGTCGAGCAGCAGCGCCATGATGCCGTGCGGGTCGATGAAGCGCCCTCCGGGGTCCACGGCGCCGATGCGGTCGGCGTCGCCGTCCATGGCAAGGCCGAGATGGCAGTCGCCGGCGCACATGGCGTCGATCAGCGGGCCGAGATGGCGGGCGATGGGTTCGGGGTGGATGCCGTTGAAGCCGGGGTTCATCTCGCTGCGCAACTCGGTGACGGTGCAGCCGGCGTCTTGCAACAGACGGCGCAGGTGAATGCGCCCGGCCCCATACATGGCGTCGACCGTGATGCAGAGATTGCCGCGGCGGATCAGCTCGAAATCGACCAGGCGGCGCACGTGCGCCTCGTAGGCGGGCAGGGGATCGAAGCGCGTGACGAGGCCGCTCGCCAGGGCGGCATCAATGTCCATGCGCCGCGGCTCCAGCCCTTGCGCGAGGTGCGACGCCAGCCTAGCTTCCACGGACTTGGCCGTAGCGGGCGCGGCCGAGCCGCCGTAGGCGGCTTTGAGCTTGATGCCATTGTAGCGCGGCGGGTTATGGCTGGCTGTGATCATCACGCCGGCTGCGGCCTGCTGCTCGACGATGGCATAGCTCACCATGGGCGTGGGTGCGTCGGTCTGTGTCAGATGCACGGCAAGGCCGTTGGCTGCCAGCACCTCCGCCACAGCGACGGCATAGCGGTCGCTGAGAAAGCGCGTGTCATAGCCCACCACCACGCTTGGCCGCGCGGGCACGCTCTCTGCAGCAGATGCCTGGACCCTCGCGTCTTCGGCTGCCTGTTCGGCTACTTCCTCGGCGATGGCCTGGGCGACCTTGCGCACGTTATCGAAGGTAAATTCGTCGCTGATGACGGCGCGCCAGCCGTCCGTTCCAAAATGAATGGTCATGTAGGGCCCTCTTAGGCTGCTTGGGCTTGCTTGCGACGCAAGAAGGGGGCATAGCCCAGATAGTGCGCCAGGAAGGCGATGAAGATGCCCAGCATCAGGCCGAGCGCACCGCCGATGGCCGCCGTGGTAATGAGGCCCGTGCCGGGCAGCGGCTCCAGCGGCGGGATAGCCAGTGACCCCATGCGCACTTCGCTGTTGGCGGAGGAGCGTTCCATGCCCAACTCTGCGGCCTTGTTGCTCAGCGCGTCATAGGTGTTCCACGCCACATCGCGCCCCTGCGTCAAAAGCTGCAACTGGGACTCGGCCGCGGAGATCTCGGCGCGCAAGGCCTGGATTGTCCCGTCCAGCTGGTCAATGGTCTGCGTCAGCGAGTCTTGGCCCGCGGCCGGGCTGGTGAGCTGGCTGCTCTGCACCAGGTCGCCGATTTGGAACAAGTCCTCAAAGCTGCGCGCGATCGCGGCATCCAAGTCGGTCTGCGCCGTTGGCGAGATTGCAACCGAAGACACGAGGTTGCGTGTGGATAGCTGGTCTAAAAAGAGAAGGCCTTCGTCGTCCAGCATTGCCTGGGACAGATTCGTGATGCCGGCATCCAGTTGCGTGATATACTGCTCCAGCGCCGAGGCTAGGGCTTGCGCGTCGGCCTCCTGCTC
>JBBSBO010000315.1:0-4433 GCA_038251215.1 Caldilineales bacterium | reverse complement strand
TCAGCGACCACGTGCTGCCCAAGATCACCTGGCCCGAGTTCGCCATCCTCGGCTACCTAATCGCCAGCGAGTTTTCCATCATCTACCTCAGCAACCAGACGCTGGCCACGAGCTATTGGCTGTACGACCGCGTGTTCATTCCCGCGTGTCTGTACTTCATCATTCGCCTGCTGGCCCCGAAGGAGCGCGACCTGCGCGTGTTGGCGCTGGCGCTGTGCGCCATGGCTGTCGCGCAGTCGCTGATCGGCATGATCTCGTGGGTGGCCCCGCAGATCCTGCCGCATGTGTGGCTTTCCGTCCATCAGGGTGACCGCACCACCGGCTCCCTGGAGAACCCCGCCGTCTACACGCAGGCGCTGGCCCTCGCCAGCCTCTTTGTGCTGCACGCCGGCCTCAATCGCAAGCCGGGTGTATTGCGCCTGGCGTATATCGGCGCCTTTCTCTTGGCCAGCTACGCCATCTTCATCTCGTTCACGCGCTCCAGTTGGCTGGGTGCTCTGGTGGGCATGGCCGGGCTAACCTTTCTTTACCCCAAGTTCATGATCCGCCTGATTCTGATCAGCGCCATCGTCCTCGGCGCCCTGGGCGGCATCTTCGCGCAACAGATCAGCCAGGCGAGCGCGCGCCTCAACTCCGCTCAGTCGCAAGAATCGGCGCTAAGCCGCCTGCCGGTCTTCTACGCGGCCCTGCGCATGTTCGAGGCCAAGCCGATCTCCGGCTTCGGCTACGGCAACTTCGACCGCTACGACCGGCAGTTCCAGGGCCGCGTGGCGGACCTCGTCAACCCGGACAAGGACCACGCCTCGCACAATCTCTATCTCACCGTCATGGCGGAGCAGGGCTTGACCGGCATTGTGCTCTACGTGATGCCACTCTTCTGGTGGTTCTTGCTTTCGATCAAGGCGCTGCCGCGCCTGCCGGGGCAGGGCTTCTGGAGCAAGAAGCTGCTCATCATCCTGTGGCTTGTGCTGGCGCACATCTTCATTGTCAACAACTTCTTCAACACGATCATCGTGTACGGCCTGGGCATGTGGTGGATCACGCTCGGCCTGATCGGCACGGTCGTGCAGCAAACGCTTGAAGCCGAAAAGCCAAGCGCCGCTTCGGCGCTCGCCTTTGACGTTCCTCACAAAGGCCCCTCGCTCTTTTCGAGGCCGGCCTCTCTCAACTTGTCCGGAAGGAGAATTCTATGAGCGGATCAACCGAACGGTTGTGGGTATCCTTGGTCAATTCCAGCGGCTTCCGCCGCGTGACGGAATCGGGCATCGGCGCAAGCGTGCTCGAAAGCGACGTGGCGCGCCAGGCGAGCATGGCTCGACGCTACGCCTCTTCCTATTACTATGCGCGCAAGGACTCCGCCCGCTTCCAGAACATGAAGACCTTCTGCCTGTTTATCGGGCATACCAAGAGCGGCAGCAGCATGCTCGGTTCGATGCTGGACGCCCACCCCAACGCCATCATCGCCGACGGCTCGGACGCGTTGCAGTACGTGCCCGCCCACTTCAGCAAAGAGCAGTTGTTTCACATTCTGCTCAAATGCTCGCGCCGCGAGGCGATGAAAGGCCGCGCTACCGCTCGCCGTCTCACGCCCTATTCATTCGAGATCCCCGACCAGTGGCAGGGCCGCTATGAGAAGCTCCAGGTCGTGGGCGACACCACCTCCGAAACCGCCATCCGTCACGTCGCGGCCAACCCGCACTTGCTGGACAACCTGCGACGCATGATGCGCGGCGTCGACGTCAAGTACATCCACGTGATCCGCAACCCCTTCGACCCGATCGGCGTGATGCGCGTGCGCGGCAAGCGCACCATCGAAGACGCGGTGGACCGCTACTTCGGCGCCTGCCAAATGCTGGCTGACGCCCGCCAACATATCGACGACTCCGACGTTTTTGCCGTGCGCTATGAGGATGTCATCAGCCGCCCCGAAGATCATCTGCGGGCCGTCTGCAGCTTCCTCGACCTCACGGCTGACGAGGCCTACTTGCAGGCCTGCATCAACATGCTGGACACGTCGCCCCATCAGAACCGGCGCATGGTCGAATGGGACCCGCACTGGATCAACGTGATCGAGCAGAAGATCAAGCAGTTCGATTTCTTGGAAGGGTACTCCTTTGACAATTAGCACGCGCCCGCCCGTCAAACGAGAAACGACAAACGGCATGGTCTTGCCCAGCCCAGCCGAACTACACCGCGCCGGCGCGCCGATCGCGTCCTCGCCTGCTCCGACAGCGCAGGGGATGCAAACCATCGCCGCGCTGATGGCCGCGCTGTGCAAGCAAGGCGTCGAGTACTGCCATTGGAAGAGCAACATCCGCCTGGCCGAAAGCCTGAATGGGCGCACCGACCTCGACCTGCTGGTGAACCGGCGCGACAGCCGCATTTTCCGCCGCATCCTCGCCGAGCACGACATCAAGCCTGTCCTGGCGCCGGCGGGCAAACGCTATCCCGCGCTGGAGGACTACCTCGGCTTCGACCCGGAAGCCGGGCGCATGTTCCATCTGCACGTTCACTATCAGCTCGTGCTGGGCGAGCAGTTCGTCAAGAACTATCGCCTGCCGCTGGAAGCCCAGTTCTTCGCGTCAGCCCGCCTGCAGGACGGCGTGCTGATCCCCGCGCCGGAACTAGAAATCAGCGTGCTGGCGCTGCGCGCCCTGCTCAAATACCGCGATCGCGACGCCGTCAAGGACCTCTTGTCGACTCGCCACCCCGGCATGCCCGCGGCGATTCAAAAAGAGATCCGCTATCTGCTTGACCAAACGTCGCACGAGCGCATCGCAGCGACCCTGGCGGGCATCGCCGACGTCGTGCCGGCGGATGCGGTGCTGGAGCTGCTGGACGTCGTCGTCCACACGCCGCGTGACGGCACACGCCTGCTGCGTCTGCGCGGGCGTGTGCGCCAGGCGCTGCGACCCTACCGGCGTCACAGCCGGGCGCGGGCCACGCTCACCTATTTCCACGAACTGTGGCGGCGACGCAACTCCTTCCTGCGCCGTTCGCCCGCGCGCCAAATGACGCCCGCCAACGGCGGCCTCACCCTGGCGCTGGTCGGCGCCGACGGCGCGGGCAAGTCCACCATGAGCGAGCTGCTGCGCCAATGGCTGGGGTGGAAGCTGGACGTCCGCAGCTATTACCTGGGCAGTAAACAGCCGTCGCACCGCAGCCGCAGCCTCTACATGCTCTTTCGCATGGCGCGCCGCAGCCAACGGACGGCCGCGCAGTGGCGCGGCGACGACCGTCCGCCGGCTTCCTGGCTCGCCGGCCTGCGCGATACGCTGCTGCACGCCCATCATCTTTCCATCGGGCACGACCGCCTGCGCCGCTACGAGGACGGAACCAAACAGGCAATGGCCGGTTCCATCGTCGTCTTCGACCGCTTCCCGCTCGAGTCCGTCAGCGACGACGAGGACTTCCGCCTGTTGGATGGTCCGCAGATTGCAGAGACCGCGGGCAAGCAGCCGGGCCTGCTCACCCGCGCCCTGGCAGCCGCCGAGCGGAAAGTCTACGCGGCCATGCGCCTGCCCGACTTCCTCTGCGTGCTACAGGTCAGCCCCGACGTGTCGTTGGCACGCAAGCCGGACCACCAGCGAGCGCCGATCGAGGCCAAGGCCCGCGCCGTCGACGAGCTGATCGCGATGCAGACGTCCGGCGTCGACGCGCCGAACCTCATCCCCGTCAACGCCGACTTGCCGCTGGAAGTGGTGCTCAGACAACTAAAGGAGCGCATATGGCAAGTCCTATGAGGTCCGACCTTCACATGTCGATTCAAGCACAGGGGTGGAACGGGGCGATGCGCACATGGTGATTGAGTTCATCGGCACGCCAGGCGCGGGCAAGACCACGCTCGTCCCTGCCGCGCTCGACTTTCTGCGCCGGCAAGGCATCGGCGCTCACACCTATATCGAAGCCGCGCGTCCCTATGCGCAGCGCACCGTGCTGGGCAAATTCGTAGCGCATGGCGCGCCGCGCGCGCTGCAAGGCCCGCTGCTGTGGCAAGTCTTCTATGGCCTCAGCGTGTTCGACCGCGGCGTCTTTCTGCTCCGGCATCCGCGCCTCATGCGCCAGGTCGTGAGCACGCAATTGCGTCGCCCCATTCCTTGGGAAGCGCGCCGCCATGCGCTGCGCTGGTTCATCCACCTCACGGGCTATTACCAGTTTCTGCAAGGCTTGGCCCAGCCGGACGAGGCGCTTATCCTCGACGAGGGCTTCGTGCATCGCGTCGTGCAGATGAACGCATCGTCCAGTGAAGAGCCGGACGCCGGGCGCATCGCCGCCTATTTGCGCCTTGTCCCGCGGCCGGACCTGGTGATTGCCGTCCATGCGCCCTGGGAAGTGTGCCTCAACCGCATCTACCGCCGCGGGCTGTGGGAACGCTTCAGCCACAACACGCCGGAGCAGGTCGCCCGCTATGTATACCACGCCTCCCGCAGCGT
>JBBSBO010000314.1:0-4434 GCA_038251215.1 Caldilineales bacterium | reverse complement strand
GCGTGGCGGCGGCTCATCGCGTGGGGCATCATCGGCCAGGCCCGCAAGTGAGAGCAATTCAGCTATGAACAACGAACGACTCACGTTGCCAATTTACAACCTGGGGTGCGCTGGCGGCGGCGCGCTGATTGTCGAGCGCGCCCTCATGAAGGCGCCTGGCGTCGTGCATGCCTACGTCAACCCGGCCACCGAGATGGCCTATGTCGAGTACGATCCGGCGCTCGTGCAGCCGGACGAGCTAGCTGCCGCAGTCGCGCGCGCCGGCTTTGGGCCGCCGAGCAGCGCGACGCGCGGCGCCAACACCGCACCAACGCCCACGCGGCCTGCACTGGATGCGCCCCCACCCGTCACTTTAGAAGGAAGAATTACCGTGCATAGCCACCATGCTTCACAGGCCGGCGGCGCAGGCGCGTTCTTGCGCTCGCGCGCCGGCCTCGCGCTGATCGTCTTTCTCGTAATTGCCGCGTTCTACCTGGCGACCGAGCATACCGCGCACGTCTACGGCTTCCTGCCGTTTGCGCTGCTGCTGCCCTGCCTGCTGATGCACGTGTTCATGCACGGCGGCCACGGCGGGCATGGTGGCCAGAACGACCAAAGCGGACCTGACGATCATAGCCAGCACCAGGCGCAGCAGCAGGAAGGCGACCCAAGATGAATGGAGAGAATATCCCAGCCTACGGCCTGTGGCCGCTGGCGATCATCAACGCAGCGGTGTTCATCATCTTCGCCTTCAGCTTCTTCAAGCCGCGCACCGCCCGCGATTGGCGCTCATTCGGCGCGTTCTCGGCCTTTCTCGTCGCGCTGTTCACCGAGATGTACGGTTTTCCGCTGACGATCTACCTGCTCTCCGGCTGGCTCGCCAGCCGCTACCCTGGCATGGATCTCCTGTCGCATGATATGGGGCATCTCTGGTCGACGCTGTTTGGATGGCAGGGCGACCCGCATATCAGCCCGTTCCACATCCTGAGCTACGGGTTCATTTTCGGCGGCTTCATGCTGATCTCAACCGCCTGGAAGGTACTGTATACAGCGCAGCGGGTGCATCAGATCGCCGTTACCGGCCCGTATGCCAGCATCCGCCACCCGCAGTATGTCGGCTTCATCCTGATCATGGTCGGCTTCCTGTTTCAGTGGCCGACCTTGATCACTCTGGTGATGTTCCCGATCCTGGTCGTCATGTACTTCCGGCTGGCGCGGCGTGAGGAGCGCGAGGCGCTGGCGGAGTTCGGCGACGCATACGCCCGCTACGCAGCGGTCACGCCAGGCTTCTTCCCTCGCCTGGGGACACGGCCCGATCACGCGCATCAACCCTGAGCAGGGCGCAACCTTGACGTGATCGATAGCACGGCCAATGAGGAGGTGGCAACAGGGCGGTGTGTTGGCTTTGGATGGTGAGGATATAGCTGAATTATAAGGAGACTCGTATGCGAATTCTCATGGTGATAGTGACGATCATGTTGTTTGGGCTCGTCGGACTCGTGCCAGTACGCGCCGAGGTGATGGATCATTGTGACCATGCACTCACGATTCCGGCCCTCCGCACATGTGTTCAGCATGCGCGCGATCATGGACACATCGACAGCAGCGGTATCGCCCGCAGCTTGGTCGCCAAGCTAGACGCGGCCCAGGCAGCACTGGAACGTGGGCAGCCCGCCGTCGCCGTCCGCACGCTGGAGGCGTTCGTGCATGCGGTTGACGCACAGACGGGGAAGCATATCGCGGCCGAACACGCCGCCCACCTGCGGATGCACGCCGAGGCGGTTATGACCGCACTGGGAGGGTAGTAAGACTGCTGCGCGTCAGGCGACACGTTGGTGTGCGCGCAGGATACGCACAGGCACGTGCATGACTCAGACAAACGGGACAGGCACGAAGATCAGCCGTTAGGAGCCATTGGATCGTTTGTGGCGGGAGTGAAGACGCGCAACGTGCCTACTCCCAGCCACGAAATGCCAGCTTCAGGACGCCTGTACCTTCAGCGAGATTGACCTAAACCGGTAGCGAGAGCTGAGCTACGTATCGCTGCCCTGATCGGGACTAGTTGGAGGATGGAATGAACCTCGGGATCATGCTGAATCTGTTCTCTGGCCTGGGGCAGCTGCGCACGCACGAGCGTTGGACCCGCCCGCAGTTGGCGGCGTACCAGGCTGCGGCGCTGCAGCGGCTCCGCGCCTACGCCTACGCACACTCGCCTTTCTACCAGCAGTTCCATAAAGGTCTCACCGATCGACCGCTGCACGAGCTGCCCGTGCTTACGAAGCCCATGATGATGGAACAGTTCGATGCGTTTGTGACTGATCGGGCGGTGCGCCGGGCAGATGTCGAGGCACATGTGCAGCGTATGCAGGGGGACGAGCGCTTCCGGGGCCGCTACCGGGTCAATACGACCTCCGGCAGCACCGGCAGCCCTGGACTGTTTCTCTTCGACCGCGCCGAGTGGACGGCCATCCTGGCGTCGTTTGCCCGCGCACACGAGGTGGCCGGGCTGAAGATGAACCTGACGAAGCGCATGAAGCTGGCATTCGTCGCATCGACCGGCCCAACGCATATGTCGGCACGCGCCGGTGCGACGCTGAAAAGCTGGCTGACGCCGACGCTGCGTCTGGCTGCGAGCGAGCCAGTTGCAACGCTTGTCCAGCGCCTCAACGATTGGCAGCCGGAGCTCGTGGTGGCGTACGCCTCCATGGCCCACGTCCTGGCCGACGAGCAGCTCGCCGGGCGCCTGCGCATCCACCCGCGGATCGTCTTCACTAGCTCGGAGGTGCTGACGGATGCAACGCGACGCCGCATCACGGCGGCCTGGGGAGCGCCGCCGTTCAACCAGTACGCCGCGACCGAGACGGGCGGCATGGCTGCGGAGTGCCCCCAGCATCGCGGCATGCACCTTTTTGAAGATCTGGTGATTGTCGAGGTGGTGGACGAAGCGAACCGGCCTGTGCCGGCTGGCGTCTCCGGCGACAAGCTGCTGGTGACAACACTGTTCAGCCGCACGCAGCCGCTGATCCGCTACGAGCTGCGTGATCGGCTGCGGCTGGCAACGGAGCCGTGCCCATCTGGACACCGCTTCGCCCTGATCGACCGTGTCGAGGGGCGCAGCGAGGACCTGCTGCGGCTGCCTGCCGCTGCGGGCGGCACACGAGCGGTGCATCCACTGGTGTTTCATCGCGTGATGGACAGCGTGCCGGCGAGCGGGTGGCAGATCGTGCAGGAAGGCGATGGCCTGACCGTCTTGCTGAGCGGTGTGCGCGATGGTTTTGTCGATATGGCGCTTGCAGATGCGCTGCGGCAGGCGCTGATGGTTCAGGGCGCGACCGCGCCGCCGATCACGGTGCGGCGGGTGCCGGCCATCCCCCAGACCGCCGCCGGGAAGGCGCCACTCATCAAGGCGAAGTCGTCACCGTCGCTGGCGGAGCCCATCTGAGCCGACCGGGAGCCCCCGCGGCATCGCCCCCTCAGTCTAAGGAGGAGCAGCAATGCTGAATATCAAGAAGGAGGTGCCATAAACCACTTACACCCTACGATTGGAAACACAACAGATATCAGGATACTAACTATCACAAAGGAGATTAATCTCATGAACGAAACAAACAAGACCGGCCTCGTCATCGCATTTGTTGTCGTCGTCGTGCTTTTCCTGCTCTTCGGGAGTGGGGCGATGAGCGGCGCAACGATGAGCGGCGGGATGATGGGCGACGGCATGATGGGTGGCATAAGTTGGATGTGGACACCAATGTTGCTCACCGTCGGCCTCGGTGTCCTCATCGGCTGGGCTATCTGGGGTAAGAAGTAACCGCCATATGGCCCCCATAGTCCCCATACGTGCTGCTTTCTCCACGGCGCGTATGCGGAGCTCGTGTTCTTCCCGATTTACAACTTTCTCGCCCGCCGGTGGGTCGTTGCTGCAGCGCAACAATAGCGATGAAGCGCGAAAACGCCACCACGACGCTCTGGTGTCTTGGGTCGTGATACTACAGGCTGATTTTCGGGCATGCAGCGGCAGAATAGCGGATGCCAAAGCGGTGGCGGGCGTTGAGCGAAAAGGTCCATCGAAAACAAGGAGACAAGCCATGAGCCCCCAAAAAGTACGCGTCGTCGTGAACGGCTATGGCGTGATCGGCAAACGCATCGCCGACGCGGTCGCAGCGCAGGACGACATGGAGCTGGTGGGTGTGGCCGATGTTGTCAGCGACTGGCGCGTCAAGGTGGCGGTCGCGAAAGGCTACCCGGTCTTCGCCTCCACGCCGGAGGCGGCCGATACCATGCGCGCCGCCGGTATCCCGGTGGCTGGAAACCTTGGCGACATCCTCAGCACGCTCGATGTCGTCGCCGACGCCACGCCCAAGAAGGTCGCATCTGCCAACCTGGCGCGCTACCGCGCCGCCGGGGTCAAGGCGATCTTCCAGGGCGGCGAGCAGCACAGCCTCACTGGCCACT
>JBBSBO010000313.1:0-4457 GCA_038251215.1 Caldilineales bacterium | reverse complement strand
TATGATGTGAGCGAAGGGCGTGTGCTGATCGACGGCTACGATGTGCGCGACGTGCAACTGGAATCGCTGCGCCGCCAGATCGGAATTGTCTTGCAAGAGACCAACCTCTTCTCCGGCACGATCCGGGACAACATCGCCTATGGCAGGCCCGATGCACAGGAAGAGGAGATCGTGGCGGCGGCCAAAGCTGCGGCGGCGCACGACTTCATCATGAGCTTTCCGGAAGGCTATGACACGCCCGTGGGCGAGCGCGGGGCCACCTTGAGCGGCGGTCAGAAGCAGCGCATCGCCATCGCCCGCTCGCTGCTCCTGAACCCGCACATCCTCATCCTGGATGACTCGACCAGCAGCGTCGATGTGACGACCGAGGTCGTGATCCAGGAGGCGCTGGACCGGCTGATGCAGGGGCGCACGAGCATCGTGATTGCCCAGCGCATCAGCACGGTGCTGCAGGCCGACCAGATCTTGGTGCTGGAGCAGGGGCGCGTAGCCGCACGCGGCACGCACCGCGACCTGCTGGAAAGCAGCCCGATCTACGCCGAGATCTATCGCAGCCAGCTGGTGGAAGACGCGGCCCAACACGCGGACGCGACGGAAACCGTCGCCGCGGCGGGCTAGGGCGTGAGCGATATGAGCGATACAACTGGCGCAACCGGCACGACCGGCATTGGCAGAGAACCTTTGGCCGCGTGCAGCCGTTGCGCGCAGGGGCTGGGATTAGGAACAGGTGAGAAATGATCGGCGGTCACCGCGGTTTATTGGAACAGGAAGCGATGAAGCCGAAGAGCGTAGGCGCGACGCTCGGCCGGCTGGGGGGCTACTTCGGCCGCTATTGGATTGTACTGCTTGTTGTCTTGGCGCTGATGGTGGGCAATGTGTGGACGCAGGTGATCACGCCCGGGCTGTTGGGGCAGGCGGTGGACTGTTACCTGACGCCGGCGACATTGAACGCGGCGGAGTCGTCCGCGGCTCCAACAAGCGAGGCCCCTGCGCCCGCGCCGGGTGCAGCGCCAAGCGGGACGCCGATTGGCGGGGCGGCCGCGCAGAACTGCTGGTATGGCAGCGTCGGCCCTGATGCAAGCAACGCGGAATTGCTCGGCGGTCTGTTGCGCATCACGTTGACGCTGGTGCTGCTCTATGTGGTCGGGTCCGTCTTCAGCGGGGTGATGTTCTACCTGATGGCGTGGTCCGGGCAGCACATTCTGCGCGAGTTGCAGGTGCAGGTCTTCGACCAACTGCAACGGCTCTCGCTTGGCTTCTATGCGCAGCACGACAGCGGCGACCTGATGAGCCGTATCACGAATGACACGAGTACCATCCAGCAGGCGATTGGCTTTGCCCTGGTGCAGGTGTTCAGCGGCAGCCTGCTGCTGGTGTGGCTGGCCTATAACATGCTGACGCTCAACTTCGTGTACGGCCTCTTGAGCCTGGCGATCTTGCCCGTGATGGCGTTTGCGACGGTGTGGTTCAGCAACCGCGCGCGCGCGGCCTTCCGCAAGACGCGCAAGGAAATGGGCAACGTCAACACGGAGCTGGAGGAGAGCATCTCCGGCGTGCGCGAGGCGCAGGCCTTCAGTCGCGAAGACGCCAACATCGAGAACTTCCGCCTGAGCAACGCGGCCAACCGCGATGCCAACATCCGCGCGGTATCGTACACGGCCGCGCTGGCGCCGACGTTGGAGGGGCTGGGCTATGTGGCGATGGCGATTGTGGTCGGCGTGGGCGGTCTCTTTGCGCTCAACGGCACAACCCTGGGCGGCGCGGCTGTTTCGCTGGGGCTGATCATCACCTACTTCGGCTATGTGCAGCGCTTCAACATGCCGATCCAGCAGATCAGCGTGCTGTGGACGAACCTGCAAAGCGCCGTCGCCGGAGCGGAACGCATCTTTGAGTTGCTGGACGAGGAGCCGGACATCGTCGAAGCGCCCGCTGCGGCCCCGCTGGCAGAGATTCAGGGGCACGTGGTCTTTGACAACGTGTGGGCCGAGTACAACCCTGGCGAGCCGGTGCTGTGCGGCGTTAACCTGGACGCCCAGGCCGGCGAGACCATCGCCATTGTCGGGCCGACCGGCGCAGGCAAGACGACGTTGGTCAACCTGCTGCCGCGCTTCTATGAGGCGACGGCAGGGCGTGTGACGATTGACGGCACGGATGTGAAGGACGTGACGCTCAATTCGCTGCGCAGCCAGATCGGGATTGTGCTGCAGGATTCGTTCCTCTTCAGCGACACGGTCACGAACAATATCCGCTTTGGCCGCCCCGATGCCACGGGCGACGAGGTGATGGACGCGGCCAAGCTGGCGCGCGCCCACGACTTCATCGAGCGCCTGCCGGAAGGCTATGAGACGATCCTGGGCGAGCGCGGCGGCGGCCTGAGCCAGGGCCAGCGCCAACTGATCTCGATTGCACGGGCCGCGCTGGCGAACCCGCGCCTCCTGATCCTGGACGAGGCGACGAGCAGCGTGGACACGCGCACCGAGCGCCAGATTCAAGAGGCGTTGGATCAACTGCTGGCGGGGCGGACCAGCTTCGTCATCGCCCACCGCCTGAGCACGATTCGCAGCGCCGACCAGGTATTGGTGCTGGCGGACGGCGAGATCGTGGAGCGCGGCCGCCATGAGGAGTTACTCGAGCGGCAGGGCGCCTATTACGACCTGTATATGAGCCAGTTCAGCCGCCAGGAGCAGGTGCCAGGGGCCAATGGCTCCGGCCCGGCCAAAGATATCGCGCCGGCGTACAGCGATTAAATGCGGCGCATTTGCCGGGCGGCGTCGGGGCTTGCGGTAAACCGGAGGGTGTGACAGGATCAACCTAGGTTCAATGCACACAATCATCACATGCAGGCTGCTTTAAGTAGGCCACTGATTGAATGGATAAAATAGATTGGCACAGATAAATCTGGCAAGCTCTCTTGCATCAGTGCTTATCAGTGTCCGCTTTCTCTAATCCAATGCAGTTTTCTACTTAAACCTGCGCACACAGCGAAAGGGAGATGGATGCCACAGTTAACCGTAGAAGGGTTCGGCACATTCGATGTGCCGCAGGGCAAGCGCCTGGTGCTGGCTCTGGGAGACGAGGCGGGCGTGGATCAGTTGCACGCTTGCGGCGGCAATTGCCGCTGCACCACGTGCCGCGTGGAGTTTGTGGAGGGCGAACCGGAAAGCATGACGGTCGCCGAGAAGGAGAAACTGGCGGAGCGGGGCTTGAGCGGCGTGCGCCTCTCCTGCCAGATCGTTGCCGAGCACGACATGACGGTGCGCGCCATCAGCCGCCTGGAGGGCAGCGGACGCCCGGACCCCGGCCCGCGGCCGGAGCCGGAAATTCACCCGGAGCCGGAGTGGACCACGAAGTAAGCCAACGGCGCGTGGTAGCGTAGATCGAAAAGCGGCGGAGCCGAGAATGGCTCCGCCGCTGCATTGGTGGCAAGTCATCTAGGCTTGTGCGCCCTCGGGTTGGGCGTCTGCGGACTGAGGGGCGGCGTCCGGCTGTGTGTCGAGGTCCTCGCCGAACTGGGTTTCGTAGAGGTGAGCGTAGAGGCCGTCGCGCGCTAATAATTCGGCGTGGACGCCCGCCTCGACTAGGTGGCCCTGGTCAAAGACGAGGATCTTGTCGGCGGCGAGGATGGTGGAGAGGCGGTGCGCGATGACCACGCTGGTGCGCCCCTCGCGCAGCGGCCCCAGCGCGGCCTGGATCATGGCTTCGTTTTGCGAATCGAGGTGCGCCGTGGCTTCGTCCAGCACGAGAATGCGCGGGTCTTTGAGCATGACGCGGGCGATGGCGAGCCGCTGTTTTTCGCCGCCGCTGAGGCGGTAGCCGCGCTCGCCCACGACCGTGTCGTAGCTTTCCGGCAGGCCGGCGATCATCTCGTGAATATTGGCCGCGCGGCAGGACGCTTCCAGCTCGGCTTGCGTGGCTTCGGGGCGAGCGTAGAGCAGGTTGGCGCGGATCGTGTCGTGGAAGAGGTAGGACTCTTGCGTCACCATGCCGATCTGGTCGGCCAAGGACTCGAGCGCGCCGTCGCGCAGGTCGACGCCGTCCAGCGTGATGCGCCCGCGCGTGGGGTCATAGAGGCGGGGCAGCAGATAGGTGACCGTGGTTTTGCCCGCGCCGCTGGGTCCGACCAGTGCCGCCAGCTCGCCGGGGCGGATCTCGAAGGAGACATCTTCCAGCGCCCAGCGGCGTGTGGGGATTACGGCGGACGCTTCGTCGCCGTTGGCCGCGCTGGGGAGGTCGCCGCTCGCGACAGCATTGCCCGCGTTGATGGCGGAGGAGGCAACGCCGGCATCGCTGTATTGGAACCAGACGTTCTCGAAGCGGATATGGCCCGCCACGCGCTCAAAACGGTCGGCGTCCGGCTTGTCGGCGATCTCGACGGGCAGGTCCAGGTATTCAAAGACGCGCTCGAAGCTGACCATCGACTGCGCGAACTCGACCTGTACGTTGGTGAGGGACGAGAT
>JBBSBO010000312.1:0-4457 GCA_038251215.1 Caldilineales bacterium | reverse complement strand
GCCCGCGGCTGATGTTGGCCCCCGGCTCCACCAGGACCGTCACCGTCAGTCGATCCGCCTGCCGCGCCGCCCAACGTTTGATCTGCTGGACCGTCACGTCCGTGCTGCCGCCGTCGCAGATGACAACCTCGTCCGGCGGACGCGTTTGCTGCGCCAGCGAGTCGAGCAGCCTGTCGATGCTCTTTTGTTCGTTGAACACTGTCATGATGACCGATACGTGCATACCCCCATTGTGCCCTATGCCCGTCGCCAATCACAAGTCACCGCCCTGCAAGAGATTCCGTCCTACGTTTTTCCCCACGCGAAATCCATTCGGACTTCTCGCCTGGCAGATTGTATAATGGGCATGGCTTGGCATGGCTGCCGGCGCTCCGCTGAGATGCTGCCCACATGCTATTGATTTTCTGCTGAACCTGAATCCAGCCCTAGAAGGCGGACCATTTGACATCCGAGCGGGTTTACGTCGCCGTTGACCTTGAAACGACCGGTCTCGACGCCAATCGCGACGCCATCATTGAAATCGGCGCAGTGCGCTTCGCCTGCTCCTGGCCCGACATCGCCCGCGTTCGCGTGCTGGAACGCTTTGTCACCTTCGTCAACCCCCAGCGCCCAATCCCGCTGCGCATCCAGCAGTTGACCGGCATTCGCGACGTCGACGTCACGCGCGCGCCCACGCTCGAGACTGTGGCGCCGGACCTGTTGGCCTTTGTCACGCCCGACGTCCACTACGTAATCGCACACAATGCGGCCTTCGACATCGGTTTCCTGCAAGCCGGCGGCATCGACTTTCATCGCCCCGTGCAAGACACGTTTGAGCTTGCCTCCATCCTGCTGCCGGGCGCTGCCAGCTATAGCCTGGGCGAACTGGCGCGCGACCTGGAGATCCCGCTGTCCGACGCGCACCGCGGCCTGGACGATGCCGAAGCCACCGCCCATCTTTTTGCGGAGCTGCTCCTGGCCGCCACCCAGCTGCCTCTCGGCCTCGTGCGCACGTTGCTTGCCTGCGGTGAAGGCTCCGGCTGGGCGCCGCTGCTGTTGCTCGAGGACCTGGAGGCGTCGGGCATTCTCCCCGTCGACTCTCCGCGCGACGCCGCCCAGCCGGAGGCGGACGACAGAGCCTCGAACGAATTGACCGACCCCGTGGCTGCGACCGCCGGCAACGCCGCGGACTATCACACGGTTGGCGCCGAGGAATTGGCAGCCTACTACGCGGCCGACGGCTATCTCCAACACAGCCTCGGCCCGGCCTATGAGGCGCGCCAGGGCCAAACCGATATGTCCCAGCGCGTACTCGACGCGCTCAATCGCGGCGACCACCTGCTGATCGAAGCGGGAACCGGCACGGGCAAAACGCTGGCCTATCTCTTGCCCAGCGCGCTGTGGTCCATGCGCAATCGCCGGCGCGTCGTCATCGCCACCAACACCATCGCCTTGCAGGATCAGATCCTGGACAAAGACATGCCCCTCGTGCGCGGCCTGCTGCGCGCCGCGGGTCAACCGGCGCCGCAAAGCTCGCTCCTCAAGGGGCGCTCCAACTACCTGTGTACGAGACGGCTGGTTTCCTGGTATCGCAACCGCCGGCTGCGCCCGCTCGAGCTGCGCCTGCTCGCCCGGGTGCTTGTGTGGCTGCAAACTACCACGACGGGCGACGTCAGCGAACTCTTCCTGCCCACGCCCGTCGAGCGCGCCATCTGGTCGCACATTTCCTCCGACGCCGCTTCCTGCTCCGAAGGACGCTGCGCCCGCGCCACAGGCGCAGCGGAAGAGACTGTAGGGTCACGCTATCGCGACTTCTTCCACCAAGCGCGCCGCCGCGCCGAATCCTCGCAGATCCTAGTGGTCAACCACGCCCTCCTGCTCACGGACATGCAGTCGGGCGGCAAGGTGCTGCCCGCCTTTGAGCATGTGATCGTGGACGAAGCCCACCGTCTGGAAGAAGCCGCCACCGAGCAACTCACCTATCGCAGCGACTGGGACACGGTGGGCGTGTGGTTGGCGAGCCTGCAACAGGACGGCAACCTCGCCCGCCTCGTGTCGGAAGGCTGCGACGCCTTCCAGGACGCCGACGCCAAGCGCCAAGTGGCCCGTGTGGCCTCCTTGGCGCGCAAGACCGCTGACGGCATTCGCACCTTCAGGGGCCGGCTCCTGCACTTCGTGCGCAGCCAAGACTCGGCGCGCGCCGAGTCGCAGTACACCCAGCGCATCCCGCTCGACCGCAGCGTGCGCTCGCAGCCCGCCTGGAGTGAACTCGAAATCGACTGGGACTTAGCGGGCGATCATCTGCGCGGCCTGCTCGAAGCGCTGGAACGGCTGGTCAACGGGTTGAGCGAAAAACAATGGCGCCAGAGCGAACCCTATGCTTCGTATCTGGCTGAGCTAGCCGGCCTCGCCCATGACCTGAGCAAGCTAGAAGCGTGGATGGAGCCGATCATCTACAGCGGCAGCCACGGCGACCCACAGGAACTGGTGGCCTGGGCGGAGCTGGACGAACAGTCCGGCGGCGCCGCCATCGTCGCCGCGCCCCTCTTCGTCAGCGACATGATCGAACGCGAGCTGATCCACAAAAAGCGCTCCGTCATCCTCACCGGCGCCACCCTGCGCACCGGCTCCGGCTTCGGCTTCATCCGCGACCGCCTCGGCCTGTGGGACGTGACCGCCTCCACCGTGGATAGCCCTTTCGACTACGCCGCCAGCACGCTGCTCTTCATGCCCTCCGACATGCCCGACCCGCGCGACAGTCAATATCAACAGGCCGTCGAACAGGCCATCATCCTGGCCGCGCAGGCCGCCGGCGGCTCCACCGTCGCCCTCTTCACCAGCTATGCCCAGTTGCGCGCCACGGCGGATGCCATTCGCGTCCCGCTCGACCGGCAAGGCATTACCGTGTTGCAGCACGGCTCCGCCAGCCGTCGCCGCCTGCTGCGCGAATACCGCCAGACGGAACGGGCCGTCTTGCTCGGCACGCGCAGCTTCTGGGAAGGCGTCGATCTGCCCGGCGAGGAGCTGCAATGCCTGCTCATCGTGCGCCTGCCCTTCGCCGTGCCCAGCGACCCGCTGGTGGCCGCGCGCACCGCCGACCTGGAAAACGCCTTCCGCGACTACACGCTGCCCGACGCCATCATCCGCTTTCGCCAAGGCTTTGGCCGCCTGATCCGCCGCTCCACCGACCGCGGCATCATCGTCATTCTCGACAGCCGCATCTGGCGCAAGGAATACGGCAACGCCTTCCTCGAATCGCTGCCCCAATGCACCACGCGCCTGGCGCCGCTCACCAACCTCAGCGAAGAAATCAGCCATTGGCTCAAGCCGGAACCGCGCACCCTGCCCCAGCAGGCCCTAGACGCCGGGTGGCCGCGTGACCCTTGAGCGTAGCCGCCTCGATCCGCTCGCAGCTCGCCGGAGCGTCGACCTGGGGGCCGTGGTGTGGCGCGGGCTATTGTCGCCCTGGCTCCTCCTGGTCGTAGCACTGCCTCTCTTGCTCCAGGCGGCAGCCTCATCCGCCCTACCGCAGTTGCCCGGACAACTCAACGACGAACCCGCGGCCGCGGCGCGCTGGCTGCTGGCAACTGCCTCCAACTACGGCGGCGTCGGCAGTCTGGCAGGGGCCATCGGCCTGTTTAACGTCTTGCACAGCCTGCTTTTCCGCGTCCTGCTGGCTTTCCTCAGCCTACTCATAGCGCTTCACTTGCTCGACACTCTCGGGCGAGCGCTCGCCGTGCGCGGCCTCGTTGCGTATTTCCGCCGGCCGGCCGGCGCCGTTCGGCCCATGCCGCTGCCTGCCCATCCTGTCCTCTATCGCACACGCAGCACCGTCGACGTCGAGCCGCCCGCAGCAACCGCGCAATTGGCCGCGGCCTTATCGCCGCGATTTGACTATACGGATCAAGCCGGCAACGCCGAGGCCACAGATGCGACAGACGCCGCGCCAGTCGAGAGCTATTGGCTGCTGGGCTTGCGTCACCGCTGGTCCTACATGCTTCAAGCATTGCCGCCGCTCGGCCTGCTCCTCTTGCTCATCGTCGTGTGGCTCTTCCTCCTGGCAGGCTGGGACATCAGCTCGCCCATCCTGGCGCCCGGCGAGTCCTATCGCTCCCCCGCCCGCAACTTGCTCATCCAATATAAGGTGGACGATAACGATCCCGCCGAGGACGGCAGCGAGCCGTCTAGCCCCGCCTTGAGCGTGACGGTGCAGACCGACGGCCATACAATCCGCACGCCCGCCACGCGCGAGGGTCGCGCGCAGTCGGGCGGCGCTCAGGTACGCGTGGCGCAGGAAGGCGCCGGACTGCTCGTGCGCAGCGTCACCGGCTCTCCCTTGCTCGCCCTGCCCGGTCAGGCCGAGCCTGCCGCTAGCGCCGGCCTGATCCTGCCCAGCCCCGGCAGTGAGGAGTCGCTGCTGTTGCCGGACCTTGCTGCAGGCCTGCGCGTGGTGCGTCCCGCCGACGGCACAGAGTCGT
>JBBSBO010000311.1:0-4458 GCA_038251215.1 Caldilineales bacterium | reverse complement strand
GGGGCTGACGCCATCGGCGGCATCGGCAGCGCCAAGCTCTCCAACGAGAACAACTATGCCTTGCAGCGCTTCATGCGCCAGATCGTCGGCACGAACAATATCGACCACCGCGACGGCGGCGATGTGGCGGTGATGCCCACGGGCCTGCCCGCGTTGAGCGACGTCATGAAGCCGCAATACGGTCCTGCGCCGCAGGTCGCCAACGTACTGCTCTTCGGCCTTGACCCCAGCGAAGAGCTGCCCATCCTCGACCTGCACCTCAAGCGCGCCGTGCGCCGCGGCGGCGTCAAGCTGATCATCGCCCACCCGCGCCAGGTCGAACTGACCCGCTACGGCGGTCCGTACCTGGCCTACCGCCCCGGCTCCGAGGCGACGTTGCTCAACGGCCTGGTCAAGGCCGTACTTGCCGCACAGCCGGACGCTACGCAAACCGCGCCGGATGTGAGCGACGAGCAGCTGCGCCAAGTCTGCGGCGTGGACCCGGCGGAAGTGACGCGCGCGGCCGAGCTGCTCACCGGCGGCGGGCGCACGCTGATCGTCTACGGGTCGATGGCCGCGCGCGGCGTCAACGGCGCTCTGGTGCGCGACGGGTTGAACAACCTTGCCCTCGTCAGCGGCAACGCCGCACCCGACGGCCTTTCGCCCGCCTATGTGGGCCTCGACGCCAACAGCCAGGGCTGCCGCGACATGGGCGTCCTGCCCGACCGCCTGCCGGGCCACGCCACGCCGGATGATGAAGCCGCCCGCGCACGCCTGCATCAACTATGGGGCGGCGCTACGCCCCTGCCCGCCGCGCCGGGCAAGAGCTACTCACAAATGCTGGACGCCGCCGGCGAGGAGATCAAGGCGCTCTTTGTCATGGGCGCCGACCCGGCGAGCGAGCGCTTTGACTGGGCGGAAAAGCTGGGCAAGCTCGACTTGCTCGTCGTGCAGGAGTTGTTCCTCACCGAGACCGCGGCGCAGGCGCACGTTGTGCTGCCCGCCGTCAGCTGGGCGGAAGCCGATGGGACCTTCACCAACCTGGAGCGCCGCGTGCAGCGTGCGCCGCGCGCCCTGCGCGACCCGCAGAGCAAAGCCGCGCCGGACTGGATGATCCTGGACCACCTCGCCAACAGTCTAGGCGTCAACTGGCCCTTCGCCGACGAGCGCGGCATTACACACGAGATCTCACAGGCTGTGCCGCAATACGCCGGCCTGACCTGGGACGCACTCGGCGACCAGGGCATACAGTGGGGCACCGCCGAACTGCGCACCCAACCCAACTATCGCCCGCTGACGCAGCCCGAACCGCCGAACGCGGCGCGTGCCTTCGCCTTGGTCACGGGTACGGTCCTCTTTGACAACGGCACGATGTTCTATCGCACGCAGGCGCTGCGCGACCGCGCCTTCGGCCTCGCCGCCGGCCTGCACCCGGACGACGCGGCCACGCTGCACGTGGACGACGGCGCAGCCGTCATCGTGCGCAGCGACTACGGCGAGCTGACCCTGGCGGTCAAGCTCGACGCGCGCGTGCAGCCGGGCAGCGTCTGGATTCCCGAAAGCGGCGTGCTGCCGGTCGGCAACTTAACGCACGGCGAAAACGGCATCACAGTGGACATCGCTCCGGCGGAGTAGGTTTTGCCGGACTAGCAACTTCTACCGGACTAGCCTGGTCAAGTCCGGCACACAGTAGGCACAATGGGGAATTGAGAATGGATTGGATTAACTTACTCCTGCTGCCGATCCTGCGGTCGCTCGCCCTGATCGTAGTCCTGTTGACGGGGTTCGCCTATCTCACCTGGTATGAGCGCAAGCTGCTGGCGCGCTTCCAGGTGCGCATTGGGCCGAACCGCGCCGGGACCTATGGCCTGCTCCAACCCAGTGCCGACGCGGTCAAGGCCATCTTCAAAGAAGAGATCGTGCCCAACAAGGCCGACCGCGTGGTCTACATGTTGGCCCCCGCGCTCTCGCTGATCCCGGCGCTGATCATCTGGGCCGTGATCCCCGTCACCAAAGGCGTGCCCGCCATCGCCGACGTCAACATCGGCTTCCTGTGGATCCTCGCCATCGCCGGCGTCGAGAGCTACGGCATCATCCTCGCCGGCTGGAGCAGCAACAACAACTATTCGCTGCTCGGCGCGCTGCGCTCCTCGGCGCAAATGATCTCGTACGAGCTGCCGCTGGGCATCTTCCTGGTCAGCATCCTCATCCTGGCGGGCGGCTTCAGCCTGGTCGCCCTGGTGGAGACCTCGCGTACCTGGTGGGAGTGGATCTGGCTGTGGCTGATGTTCCCACTCTTCTTCATCTGCATTCTCGCCGAAACCAACCGCAGCCCCTTCGACCTGCCGGAGACGGAAAACGAGCTGGTCGCCGGCTTCCAAACGGAATACGGCGGCATCAAGTTCGCGCTCTTCTTCATGTCCGAATACATCAATATGATCACCACCAGCGCCATCATGGCGACGCTCTTCTTTGGCGGCTATCGCTTGCCCTTCGGCCTGCTCAGCGACGTGATCTGGCTTGGCCCCTTTGTGCTGGCGGCGAAGGTAATCATCCTGCTCTTCCTGTTCATTTGGGTGCGCGCCAGCGTGGGCAGGCCGCGCTATGACCAGTTGATGCAGTTCAACTGGAAATTCCTGCTGCCCGTGGCGCTCGGCTATATGATCGTCACCACCCTGCTGACGGTCGCCTTCAAATAGGTTAAGTACCACGCGGCGCAGCCATGATTCCGGCATTGCCGCCTTGTTCGAGTAAAGGAACCATGCAATGGCGTTGACGGATTTCGTACGAGACGCGGTCGAGTTAGCCAAAGCCATGGGCGTGACGCTCCGCCACCTGGGCGAACGCCCCGTGACGGTCGAGTACCCGCGCGACCCTGTGCCGCTCTACCCGCGCTTCCGCGGGCGCCACGTCCTGCGCCGCTATGAAGGCGGGCTGGAACGCTGCATCGGCTGCATGTTGTGCGAAGCCGCCTGCCCCACCGGCGCCATCTACGTGGAAGCCGAGGAGAATGACCCCAACAACCCGATCTCTCCTGGCGAGCGCCACGCCTCGGTCTACGAGATCAACCTGATGCGCTGCATCTTTTGCGCCGACTGCGAAGAGGCCTGCCCCACGGAGGCCATCGTGCTGGGCCAAGAGTTCGCTATGGCCGACTTCAGCCGCCGCGACGCTATTCTGACGAAAGAAGATCTGCTCAATCCGCCGACGCCCAACGTCGTCATCCGTCCGGAGTAAAGACCGATGTCTCTTTCTCTCGTCCTTTTTATCTTATTGGCCGCCGTCAGCCTGACCGCGGCGCTGGGCGTGGTGACCAGCCGCTGGCCCGTCCACAGCGCGCTGTTTTTGCTCGTCAACTTCATCACCCTCGCCATGTTTTATGTCACGTTGGATGCCCAGTTCCTGGCCGCGGCGCAGGTGATCATCTACGCCGGCGGCATCGTCATCCTGATCCTCTTCGTCGTCATGCTCATCGGCAGCGAGAAGATCGGGCAGGCCGAGGGCCATCGCCTGTGGACGCCCTACGTGGGTGTGGCGCTGGGCGTGTTAATGCTGGCGACCATGCTCTACACCTTTGCCTCCAGCCTGCCCGGCGCGCAGAACGCGGGCACAGCCCTGGAAGGCGGCGCGCCCAAAGTCGTGGGCTTGGCGCTCTTTACGCAATATATTCTACCCATTGAAATGGCCGCCGTGCTGCTCTTGGTGGCCCTGATCGGCGCGCTCCTGCTGGCGCGCCAGCCCAAGTCGGATCTCGGCAAGATTGACGCGCCAATTGCCAAGCCCTAACCGTCCTGCCGGTCACACACGCCGGCCACACGCCTAGAGGTTGCACGTGGTCCCAACCAGCTATTATCTCATCATCAGCGGCGCCATCTTCGTGATCGGGGCGGTCGGCGTGCTCACGCGACGCAACGCCCTCATCATCCTGATGTGCGTGGAGTTGATGCTCAACAGCGTCAACCTCTCCTTGATCGCCCTCAGCCGCCAGTGGGACAACCTGAACGGCCAAATCTTTGTGTTCATGATTATGGCCGCCGCCGCCGCCGAAGTCGCGGTCGGGCTGGCGATCCTAATCTCGCACATGCGCCACACCGACACGGCCAACATCGACGAGTTCCGGCTGCTGAAATGGTAGCAGGCTTCATGAATTGCCCGCCCGCTGCCATGCGCCCCGCCGGCGTGCGACAGCTTGCAGCGCTGGGGACCATCCGCCGCGCGCACAAAGGACGTTCCTATGTTTGATCTTGCCTGGCTCATCATCGCACTGCCCGCGGCCGGCCTGCTGCTCAACCTCTTCTTCGGCCCCAAGCTGGGCAACCGGCAGGTGGCGGCGCTCGCCTCGACCGCGGTGGCGCTGGCCTTCGTCGTCTCCGCCTGGCTCACGCTGCAAATGTGGGGCCTGCCGCCCGAAGAGCGGACCTACACGGTCATGCTGTGGGACTGGCTCACGATCGGCTCCTTCCACGTGGCAGCCGCGCT
>JBBSBO010000310.1:0-4463 GCA_038251215.1 Caldilineales bacterium | reverse complement strand
GTCGTAGACGATCATGTGGACGGGCGCGCCGAGGATCATGGTGTCACCGTCGATGTCCACGGCCACCGCCGGCAGTCGTGCGCCGTTGACGGGTGCGGTCGCGGTGGGCGAGGTCGTGCGACCGAGGAACTCTGGAGCCGCGGGGAGCGCGGCAGGCTGGAGCGTCTCAACCATATAGGTGGTTCCGCCCCACATGGACAAGGCGATAGACCAAAGCGGATCGCTGCTGGAGCGATTGCCCTTGAAGCCGCCGACTGCCAGCCAGAAGCGCGGCAGGCCGTAGTAGTCCTTGGGGTTGCTGAGCGCGACCAGAAAGTCGCTCTGGACTTCGATAGTGCGGATCCGTGTGCCGATATTGCCGACGGGTCCGGTGGTATAGGCAGCGACAAGCTGGCGGCGGTTAAAATCCCAACCATTGACAGGGTCAACCTTGAAGAGACCGGCGGCAAGCTGCACCTTGCGTGCTGGGGCCGTCCCGTCGTCTGTCAGGGCGTCGGGAAGGTCGTACATGCCCGCGAAGGTGACAGCCAGGTTGGGACTCGTGTTGCAGTTGACGCCATCCGTACAGGCGAAGTGGAAGAGGCGCATGCGCACGGCCTGCGTGTGCGACGTCGGGCTGTTGATCAGACGCTCCGACGTGCCGAGCGCCAGTTCGTCGCGCCGGATAGCTGTGTCAGCGTCCACCTTGCCGTCGAAGTCTCCCGCGGCCAGCGAGATACTCTCATTCCACTTGTAGCTGCTGTAACTGCCGGTGAGCGTCACGGTGGTGCCGCCCACGCGGGTCAGCGAACGCTGCACCGCATGGTCGACGAGGGCAACGGAATACTGGAAGATGTCCAGATTCAGCGTGGTGGGGCTGGTCAGGTAGGCGACGGCAATCTCCTTGACACTGTCGCCGTTGAAATCGCCGACGGCAAGCGCCAGCGCGTTGTCCACCGGTCTGATCGTGCCGGCGAGGATGGCGGCGGCGTCAAGCTTGCCCGGCGCGACCGCGGTCATTGTACCGGTTGGAATCGGTGACGCTTCGGTGGACCCGCCGAAGGCCAGTACGGAGACTGAGACCTGAAGCTTGTTGTCGGCGCTGCTGCCGGCCCAGGCGACTACGGCCTCATCACGATATTCGCCGTTGGCGTCAAGCTGGCCGTCTAGGTCGCCGGAATCGAGGGCGATGAAATCGGCGCCGCCCGCCACGCGTGGGACTAGATTATTGATCTTCGCCACTGTGTATGAGGTGCCGGGACGATAGAACTTGAGGCTCCCAATCAGTGTTGTGTTGTCACGGTAGGCGTAGAGAACCGAGTCATGCGTATTGACGAGGAAACGCCCCGCTGTGACTGCGACAGCGTCGAGGATGTCTTTGCCGGTGTAGTCGATGAGGTCTACCTCCCCCAGTGACTTGTTATCGTCGTTTAGCTCCAAGATGCTAAACCTGGACGATCCCGAGGCCAACTGGGGCTGGGCGACGAAGATTTCGTCATCCGGCCATTCGCTGTAGCCGCGGGCCGGGTCAGTCTCGCCGGGCGCTTGTGCGCGGGCGGCTGAAGGGGTCGCCAGCGCCAGGCACAGCATGGCGAGGACGATTAGGAGGAGAAACGGGCGAGAGCCGGAAGCTCGTCGCACCGAATACGGGTGGACATTCATGCTTTGTCTCCTTGTTGAACCTTGAGGCTGAAACACGAACAGGCGGTGAAAGATCTGTTTGTTTTGGCGCATTGCCTAGAATTCGCAGGGGGCCGCACCCCTTCCTTCATGCTGCTGCCGAACGGTGGGGGGCAGGTCAAGCGCCAGGCGGATTGACCTGCCCCGCAGATTGCCCTATTGCGCGGCCATGGCAATATCAAAAAGGCGCTCCGGATCCAGGAGGTGGTCGGCGCTATCCTGGCCGATGTCGATCCGCACCCAGTGGATCGTGCCGGTGAAGGCGTTGTCGCGCTCCGGATAATCGTCCGTAACGGGCGAGGCAAGGTCGCAGCCGACGTCCATGCCCTCATCCAGCGAAAAGGTGTAGGGGACTGTGTGGTCGATGCGCCCCTGGGCGAGTTGGGCGCTGTCTGCGAGGAGCGTGCCCGTGCCGCCTGCGCCAGGTTCGCCGCCATCGTAGGCGAAGTCGTACTCTACCGTGACGTTGCCGGCGGGGAGCGGTTCGGGGGCGACGATGGTGTAGCGTTCTTTGCCGACCCAGTTATGGCAGTAGGCGAGCTTGCCGTCCTTCACATAGAGTGACCAGCCGCCGAAGCGGCCGGCCTGGGCGATAATCACCCCCTCGGCCCCGCCCTCAGGAATCTCCAGTTCGGCAGTGAGGGTGTGCGACTTGTTCTTGACATTGAGTACGGCGTTTTCCATGAGGTGGACCATGCCGGGATAGAGCGTCAGGGAGGTGCGGCCGCCCATCAGGTCGGGTCGCCCGGCGATCTCGGGGTTGAGGCGCTCGAGGCGGCGGTCGTCCAGCGGGAAGACATTGTATTTGGCCGCCTCGATCAAGAAGAGCTGTTGCAGCTCGGCCAGCTTCTCCGGCATTTCTGCGGCGAGGTCATGCGCCTGGCTCCAATCGGCGCTGCCGTCGTAGAGCTCCCAGACGTCCTCGCTCCAGTCTTGTGAGCCCGAGCCGAAAAGATTGCTGTGACGGGTAACCGCGCTCCAGCCGTCGTGATAGATGCCGCGGTTGCCGAACATCTCGAAGTACTGGGTCGTGCGGCGGTCGGGAGCGGCGGCATCGTCGAAGGTGTAGATCATGCTCACACCCTCGATGGGCTTTTGCGTCACGCCGTTGACCATGTCCGGCTCCGGCAGTCCGGCGGCTTCGAGGATGGTGGGTACGATGTCGATGACATGGTGGAATTGGTTGCGCACCTCGCCTTTGGCCTGCAAGCCCTGGGGCCAGTGGATGACGGCGCCGGTGCGCGTGCCGCCCCAATGCGAGGCAATCTGTTTGGTCCACTGATAGGGGCAGTCCATGGCGTGCGCCCAGCCGACGGGATAGTGGTTGTAGGCGCGCGGCGTGCCGATATCGTCGATATGGGTCAGTTGCTCTTCGATGGAGGCGTCGATGCCGTTAAGCGTGACCATTTCGTTGAAGGTGCCGGATCTGGTGCCTTCGGGGCTGGCCCCGTTGTCGCCGGCGATGTAGATGACCAGTGTGTTGTCCAGCACGCCTATGTTCTCTAGCTGGTCGATGAGGCGGCCGGCGTGGAAGTCGGTATGCTCGGCGAAGCCGGCATAGGTCTCCATCAAACGGACTGCCAGGCGCTGCTCGTCGGCGCTCAGTTCATCCCACGCCTTAATGCCTTCGGAGCGGGCGGTGAGCTGTGTATCCGGCGGTACGACGCCCAATTCCTTCTGGCGGGCGAGCGTTTCCTCGCGCAGCGCGTCCCAGCCCTGGTCGAACTTGCCGCGGTACTTCTCGATCCACTCCGGCGGGACGTGGTGCGGGGCGTGAGTGGCGCCGAAAGAGAGATAGATGAAGAAGGGCTTGTCGGGCGTCAGGGCATGCTGGGACTGCACCCAGGCGATGGCATGATCCACCAAGTCCGGCGTCACATGGTAGTCCGGGTCGTTGGGGGGTTCCACGGGAGTTGTGCCTTGGACCAAGGTCGGCGCCCATTGGTTGGTCTCGGCGGCGATCCAGCCGTAGAAGTCCTCGAAGCCTTCGCCGGTCGGCCAGTGGTCGAACGGCCCAGAGGGGCTTACCTCCCAGACGGGGGTCTGGTGCATCTTGCCGTAGGCGGCGGTGCTGTAGCCGTTGAGGCGCAGCACCTCAGCGATGGTCGCGGCGGTGTTGGGCCGCACGGTCGTGTAGCCCGGCACGCTGGTAGCTTGCTCGGTGATGACGCCCATCTCTACCGAGTGACAGTTGCGGCCGGTGAGCAGAGCTTGGCGCGTGGGCGAGCAGAGTGCGCAGGTGTGGAAGCGAGTGTATCTCAGCCCCTGGTTGGCCACCCGTTCGAGGACAGGCATGTGGATAGGGCCGCCGAAGGCGCTGGTGGCGCCGAAGCCCATGTCGTCAATCAGAACGATGACAACGTTGGGCGCTCCGGTGGGCGGACGCAGCGGCGTGATGGGGGGATAGGTCGCATCCTTAGCAAAAAGGGCAGCCGTGCCCTTTTTGGCCATGTCCGGCCCGGGCAGCATCACCCCGCCGCCTTCTTTCGCGTGGACCAAGGCGGAGGGAGCCGCGGCGCTCAACCCTGCTGCTCCGGCGGTGGCGGTGACCAGCTTCATGAACGTGCGTCGTGACAGGGACTCCATGTTTTTCTCCTTTGCCGCTAATTGCTCAGCGGTCACTTTGTGCGAGATGCCATAATGATCGAACTGATGCCGCCCGCGATCACAAAGACGGCAAAGACCTAGGGGAAGACTCAGCGCGGCGGCGAATGGTCTCGTAAGCAGCGGGCCCAGGATGATGCTCAAGGCTTCGAGGATGCCCGCGCCCACGCCTCCGCCTTGGAACGCCTGAACCAGCGTCG
>JBBSBO010000309.1:0-4463 GCA_038251215.1 Caldilineales bacterium | reverse complement strand
TTGCAGCCGCACCCGAAGACGCCGGCGTTAGTCCTAACGCGCAAAACCGCCCCGCGCACATCACTTGTGCGCAGAGCGGCCCATTCACTGGGTGCAGTTCATGCGATATTGCCACGCGAGCCGGCGGCGCTGTGGGTTGGGCGAACGCCCCTAGCGGGCGAAGGCGTTGAACGGGTTCGTGTGCGTCAGCTGCCGGATCGTTGCTTCGTCCACGCCCGACGCGGCCAACTTGGGCAAGAATACTTCGCTGAGATGCGTATATGGTCGCGGCGTACCGCCCCCTGGCTTGGACGGGTCGTACCAGCCGCGATCGTGACTGAGGAGCAAATGCTCGCCGTAGCCGGCGTCGAGCACCTTGGCGATCAACTCGATGAAGCGCTCGTCGCTGAAACCCTCGCTGCCCAGCGCGTCATACTCGATCCACGCCCCGCGCTGTAACGTCTCCAGATGCAGGCCAAAGTCCGGCTCCGCCTGCGTGTGGATCCAGATGAAGCGCTCCGCCGTATAGCCGGCATTTTCAATGATGTCGAGTTGGTCGCGCACCACGCGCCCGCGGATCGTGTGGCTGCCGATCACCGCGTCGGTTGCGCGGCCTGCCAGCGCAGCCGCGCGCAGGATCTTGGCCTCGACCGGCGTGATGCCGTCATCGCCCGCACTAACCTTGATCCACGCCGCGGGCACGCCCGTGCCTTGCGCTTCCTCCACCAGCTCGGACTCCATCCACGTGCGCAATTCGTCTACATCCGCCGCGTGCGCCCAGGGCGGAACCCACGGCTCGCGGTAGATGCCTGTCGGCAGCGCCACCGGCAGTCCGGTCGCCTGCGATACGGCGATATCGATGTCGCAGCGACGGCCCACGCCCTCGGGCGTACACTCCACCAGCGCGGTGACCCCCGCGGCCTGCGCCTGCTCTACATAGGGCCGCATCAGCGCAAGTACGTCGTCCGCGGATGCGTGCCGGTAGTTCGCTTCTTCAATCGGACCGAGATCCACGAAAATATGTTCGTGGGGCAAAATCAGCCCCAAATCGCTTTCGGTCAAGCGGCCCAATGTCGTGATCAGCTCTGCCACAGCGGCCTCCCTCCTACCCCTGGTCCCACTCCAACCATACCTCGCCCTGTCCCTCGGGGATGTTGAACACGAAGTCTTGGCTGTCGCGCTCGCCGTTGCCGTCGAGCACCCACATCGCATATTGCCCCGCCACGTTGCCGCCGGGGATGTCGCCGCTCCCGATCTTGTACTCGTAGTTAAAAGCCCCCAGGCCGCCTTGCGTCTTGTCCAGCGCAATGCTGCGCGTGCCGTCGGAAATGGGCAGCTTGGCGCCGTCCTTGGTCATCGCCACAAAATAGCTGCCCTGCGGCTGACCGCCTTCAACACCGCTGTGGATAAAGAGCAGTTGCAGCTTGATTTCCGTGCCGCCGTTGTTGGCGAAGAGCGGGCCGTTGCGCACCTTGAACTTGCACCCGTCCCCGCCGATGCCGGCGCATTGGTCGGCTACGGGAGGCGGCGCCGCCGGCTGTTCGGGTTGCGGCTGCTCCGGTTGCGGCTGAGGTTCTGCCGGAGCCGGCGCGGGCGCTTGCTCCACGACCGCCGGTGCGGGCGGAATACTCTCCGCCACCGCCACATTGCCCGCATTCTCGGTCGAGACCAGCTCGCCGAAGATCCAGCTTTGCTGGCCATTGACACAACAGAAGAGCCACCACGTGCCTTCAGGGTTCTTGCCCACGATGTCAAATGTCTGCCCCTGCGTCACCGCACCGGCTAGCCCATACTGCGTACCCGGCCCATTGCGCACGTTGGCGTCGGAGATGTTAACCGTCAACTTCGCCGCGGGCGTAGCGGTCGGCGGCTCCGGCGTCGGCTCTGGCGTCGGCGCTTCCTCTGCCGCCACTGGCGTTTCGACGGCAGCCGGCTCAGTTTCGACAGGAGCGGCCGGCTGCGCTTCCGCCACGACGGCTTCCGTGGGCGCAGCTTCAACTGCTGTGGGGGCCTGACCTTCTGCCGTCGGCGTAAAGGTGGGCAACAGAATTCGCTCGGCGGTAGGCGTCGGCTCCTCACCGGCCTGCGAGCCGAAGAGCATGCCGCACCCCGCCAGCGCCAGCGCCAAAACCAACGCCGTTCCCCACACAACTATCTTCTGCATTCTCGCCAACCTGCGCATCTTCCCTCCTATCGTCCTCCCAGCCTGGGGGACCCGGTCTGCTTCGTTGCTACCCAAGCCTTATTGCACCGCCACATCATAGCTGCCGCCCGCCCCGCGCACCGTTAGCAGCTCGCCTGCCATGGTCTGCGCCGGGCCGGTCACTACCTGCCCGCCGCCTTTCTGCACGATACTGTAGCCGCGCGCCAACACGCGCAGCGGGCTGAGCGCCTCCAGGCGCAGGGCGGCCGCATTGCGTCGCTCGCGGCTGCGCGCCAACTGCAAATTCAGCGCCCCATCCAACCGGCGCAGGCGGTCGTCCAAGCTTTGCCGACGGACATCTACATAGCGCTGCGGGTGCGTGCGCCCCAGGCGCTGCTGCATCGCCTCCACATCGCGCCGCGCCCGCCCGATGCGCTCGCTCAAGCCCTGCGCCATATAGGCCGTCGTGCCCAGGATACGCGACCGCACCTCGGCGCGGTCGGGAACCACGGCTGCGGCGGCGGCTGACGGCGTCGGCGTGCGCAGGTCCGCCACAAAATCGGCGATGGTCACGTCCGTTTCGTGCCCCACGCCGGCAATCACCGGCAGCGCACAGCCGGCAATCGCATAGGCGACGCGCTCATCATTGAAAGCCCACAGATCCTCGATACTGCCCCCGCCGCGCGCCACGATAATCGCGTCCAGCGCGGCCACGCGACCGCTGTACGCCGCCGCGTTCGCCAGCGCCGCCACGATCTGCCCAGGCGCCTCGCTCCCCTGCACCAGCGTCGAGAAGACCACCACTTCCACCAGCGGCCAACGCATCGCCAAAATACGCAAGATATCGCGCAGCGCCGCCGCGTCGCGGCTGGTCACCACGCCAATCCGTTTCGGCTGCGTGGGGATGGCCCGCTTGCGCGCCGCGTCAAATAGACCTTCATCTTGCAACTTCGCCTTGAGCCGCTCGAACTCGGCATAGAGTTGCCCTCTGCCCGCCGGCTGGATGCGATTGGCGTAGAGTTGGTAGGCCCCGCGATCGGGGTAGACGCCCACATAACCGTGCGCCACAATCTGGTCGCCCTCGCGCGGCAGCCACGTGTGCGCCACGGCGCTGCCCTTCCACATCACCGCCGAGATGGTCGAGCCGGCATCCTTCAAGCTGAAATAGATGTGCCCGCTCGCCGCGCGCTTCCAGTTGCTGACCTCGCCCAGCACCGACACATCGCGCAACTTGGCGTCGTTCTCGAATAGTAAGACGATGTGCGTCGTGAGTTCTGAAACAGAAACTGGATTCATGGCAAACAACCTGGTCGACGGCGAAATGTATAAGTCGGTCTCGGAACTCCCTTGGCAGCGTTGCGGCAATTGTAACACATGGGCCAACAGACGTGAACCTCGCACCCCGCTTGCCTTTGTGATTCCCACGTCGCACGGTAGAATACTGGGCAGCCGCAGCGCGCCGCCCGCGCCGGCTACTTGACCGTATGTGGCGATGAACCACGCCACAGCTGAGGTCAGCCGCACGTCCGCCCGCCCGTTTCTTTTTCATTCATCTTTACTCATCAGAGCCTATCATCGAATCTATCAGCAAGAGGACATAGGGCATGACCAAATTCGCCTATTTTGAGGGAGCGATCCGGCCGATTGAAGAGGCCAAGATCAGCGTAATGAACCAAACACTCAACTATGGCACGGGCTGCTTCGGCGGCTTGCGCGGTTGCTGGAACGAGGAACAGGGGCTGCTCTACATCTTCCGCATTGTCGACCACTACCGCCGCTTCCTCGACAGCGCCAAGCTGCTCCTCGCCAAGCTGCCCTACACGCCCGAACAACTCGCCGCCATCACCGTCGAGGTGATGCAGGCCGAGGGCTGGACGCAGAACGTCTACATCCGTCCGCTGGCCTATAAGGCCGACAGTTCCACCGCGGTGCGCCTGCACAACTTCCGCGATGAGGTCACCATCTTCAGCCAAGCCGCCGGCGCCTATGCTTATGATGACCACGGCATGAGCGTCTGCACCAGCAGTTGGCGGCGCGTCGACGATATGGCTATCCCTGCACGCGGCAAGCTCACCGGCGCCTATATGAACAGCTCGCTGATTAAGAGCGAAGCGGCTCTAGCCGGCTTCGACGATGCCATCGTCCTCAACCAGGACGGGCATGTAGCTGAGGGCAGCGCCGCCAACTTCTGCATGGTGCGCAACGGCACGCTGATCACGCCGCCCGCCACGGAGAACATCCTGGAGGGCATCACGCGCCGCTCGATCATGCAACTGGCACGCGAGGAACTTGGCGTGCCCGTCGTCGAGCGCGCCATCGACCGCTCGGAACTCTATCTGGC
>JBBSBO010000308.1:0-4465 GCA_038251215.1 Caldilineales bacterium | reverse complement strand
TGCAAAACCCCAGCGTTCAGGCCCCCTGTCACCAGTTGGGCATTTCTTTTCGGACCAGCGCAAGTGGACGCCCTATGTTTTTGTCGCCCCCTTCTTCCTCACCTTTGCGGTCTTCACCTTCTACCCGATGGTGCGCGCCATCACCATGAGCTTCCAGGAGTCGGTGGGCTACACCGGTCAATGGGGCTGGGTGGGGCTGGAGAACTTCCGCGAGGCGTTCACCGACTGGCGCATGGGCATCGCTTTCAAGAACTTTATCTACTACACCCTGGGCAGTTTAGGCACGCAGGTGCCGATCGCCTTTCTGCTCGCGTTATTGCTGACCTCATCCTTTTTGTGGGCGCGCGGCTTCTTTCGCACAGCCTTTTTCATCCCGGCCGTGCTGCCCGGCGTGACGATGGGCGTGATTGGCGTGTGGCTCTTCAATGAATCGCGCGGCTTTGCTAACGAGCTGTGGCTGGCGCTGGGCGGCGACGCACGCATCCCGTGGCTTTCGTTGCCGCGCTTCATCATGCCGATGCTGCTGACGTTGGCCTTTTGGCAATATGTCGGCAACCATGCCATCTACCTGATCGCCGGGCTGAGCGGGCTGGACAAGTCGGTCCTAGAAGCCGCGGTGGTGGACGGGGCCAACGGCTGGCAGAAGGCGCGCTTCATCACGATGCCGCTGCTCAAGCCGGTCTTCGCCTATATCACGATTACGGCGGCGGCAGGCTCGCTGACGGCCTACGAGGTGCCGTTTATCTTCTTCATCGGCAGCGGCACGGGGTTTGCGGGGCCGGCAGGCCAAGGCTGGTTCTTTATGCCCTATATCGTGTGGCAAGCCTTCAACCAATTCCGCATGGGCTATGCCACAGCCATCGGCTGGCTGGTCTTTATTATTGCCCTGGCCATCACCATCGTGCAGCTGCGGCTCTTCAACCTCAGCGAATTCGAGTAGAGGGAGGCAGATCACATGGCTCAAGACATGACGCAACCCGTGCAGACCTCCTCGTTACAACCGGCAGACGCGCCGCGCAAGCAAGCGATCGGCATGTTCCAGGCGCGCACTATCGTGAACACGCTCCTCGCCGCCGTGCTGGCGTTGATCTTTCTGTGGCCGTTCTTTTGCATGGTCGGCTGGAGCTTCAACCGCATTGACGTCTACATGAACCCGCTGTGGCCCATCCCCGCCGAGTTTTCGACCACGATCTACGGGATGATGTTCTCGCGCTACGGCTTTCAAAAGTACATCCTCAATTCGGTGATGGTCGTGACGACGATGACGGTGTTGGGCACGCTGGCCTCCGCACTGGCGGGATACGCCCTCGCCAAGCTGCAATTTGCGGGGCGCAACCTGCTCTTTCTTATGATCTTGGCGGTGATGCTGCTGCCCACCCAGACCATGCTTGTGCCGCGCTTTGTGGTGCTGCGCCAGTTGGGCCTGGTCAACAACTACTGGGGGCTGATCTTGCCCGCCATCGGCGGCGGCGCCTTCGGCATCTTCCTCATGCGCCAGTTTATGCTGGCCGTGCCCACCGAAATGATGGAGGCCGGGCGCATGGATGGCTGCAATGAGTTCCTTCTCTTCTGGCGCGTGGTGTTGCCCACCATGGTCGCCCCGGTGCTGGTGCTGGCGACGCTGATGCTGCGCGGCAACTGGAACGAACTGCTGTGGCCGCAGATCATCATCACCGACGACGCCAAGCAGCTGCTCATGCCCGCCATCGCCCGCCTCAACAACCTGAGCGTGGCGGATGTCTACGCGCGGCCTGTGGTGATCGCCGCTTCGATTGTGGCGGCGCTGGTGCCGCTGGCGCTCTACGCCTACAGCCAGCGCCACTTTGTGGCAACCTTAACCGGCTCGATCAAGGGCTGAACCAGTCTTGCTCCCCTGAATTTTGTGTTGCCGGCGGCGCCCGTCGCCGGCTTTGGCGCGAACGGTCACGGCGTCCGCCGCCATCCTCCCCGGCTGTCAATCCCCTGGCTTGCGCGCGCGGCGCGGTTGGCGCGCGGCGACCTTCGCCTACAGCGCGGCGATCGGCTATAATGATTGACTGTTGCGCGATGCCGGCAGAGGATCCCGCAAGCGACCGCCAGCGGAGAGCCGCGCCGGAGTGTACCGCCGGATAGTAGAGCTAGGCAGCGACCATGACCCAGCGCATTGCACCTCCTTCCTTTCGACCCGCCCAGCGCGTCAGCGGCTTCGGCACGACCGTGTTCGCCGAGTTCACGGCCCTGGCGATGCAGCACGATGCCGTCAACTTGGGCCAGGGCTTTCCCAATTTTCCCGCGCCCGATTTTATCAAAGAGGCCGCGCAGCAAGCCATCGCCGCGGACCTGAACCAGTACGCGCGCAGCGCAGGCCAGCCGCGCCTGGTGCAGGCGTTGGCGCAGCTCTACGGCCCGCTCTTCGGCCGCGAGCTGGACCCCATGACCGAGATCGTCGTGACCGACGGCGCCACCGAGGGCATCTTCGCCACGGTCCAAGCGCTGGTGGACCCCGGCGATGAGGTTATCTTGCTGGAGCCGTTCTACGACAGCTATCCCGCCTCGGTGATCATGGCGGGCGGCGTGCCCGTGTATGTGCCGCTGCGCCCCACGCAGGCGCAGGGCGGCGCGGCGAGTTGGGCGTTGGACATGGACGAATTGGCCGCGGCCTTCACATCGCGTACGCGCCTGCTGATCCTCAATACGCCGCAGAACCCGCTGGGCAAGGTCTACAGCCGCACGGAGCTGGAGCAGATCGCGGGGCTGGTGCGCAACTCGAACGCCTACGTACTCAGCGACGAGGTGTACGAGTGGATGACCTACCCCGACGCGGCCAATCCGGTGGAGCATGTGCGCGTCGCCACGTTGCCCGGCATGTGGGAACGCACCGTCACCCTGGGCAGTGCGGGCAAGACCTTCTCCGTCACCGGCTGGAAGATTGGCTGGGCGATTGCCGACGCGCCGCTGGCCTGGGCTATCTTCAGCGCGCACCAGTGGATCCCCTTCACCGTCGCCACGCCGCTGCAAGAGGCCGTCGCCACTGCGCTGCACGAGGCGCAGGCGCGCGACTATTTTGCGTGGCTTAGCCGCATGTATCACGCCAAGCGCGACCGCCTGTATGGCGTACTCGATGAGATTGGCTTGCAGCCGGTCAAGCCCGACGGCTCGTATTTCATCCTCTTCGACACCGCACGGCTGGACGTTCCGGTCGAGGCCGGCGCACGGCGCGACTATGCCGTGTGCCGTTGGTTCACGCGGGAGGCGGGCGTCGCTGCGATCCCGCCCAGCCCGTTCTACAGCCCGCAGCATCAATTTCTAACCGACAACCTGGCGCGTTTTACCTTTTGCAAGACCGACGAGGCGCTGGAAGAAGCGGTGCGGCGGCTGCAAGCGGCGCTAGGCTAAAGACCAACCAAGAAACAGGCGACTTATGGAAATCACTGCGCAAGTAGGCGACATCACTCAATTTGCCACGGACTGTGTGGTCGTCGGCGTCTTTGCCGGCGTGCCAGTGTCCGGGGCCGCCGGGTCCATGGACGACGCGCTGGACGGCGCCATCCACCGGCTGATCGAGTCCGGGGACTTCTCCGGCGAGGCGGGCAAGACCGCGCTGCTCTATGCCGGCAGCGAGGCGCCGGCGGCGCGCGTGTTGGTGGTTGGCTTGGGCCAACTCGGCGAGTTCGACCTGCAAGCAGCACGCAAGGCATCCGCCGTCGCGGCCAAAGCTGTAGCCGGACTCAAGGGCGTCAAGAGTTTCGTCACGGCGCTGCTCGGCGGCAGTATGACCGGCTTGGAGCCGGCGGCGGCCGCGCAGGCGCTGGCGGAAGGCACGCTGCTGGCGCTGTATCAGGCGCCGCAATATACGCGCGAACCGGCGACCGGCGGACCCGAGTCCTGCGTCGTGCTCGAACCCAACGCCGACAGGCTGCCCGCAATTGAGGCGGGGCTGGCGGCGGGCAAGGCCATCGCCGCGGGCGTCTATGCGGCGCGCAATTACGTCAGCGAGCCGCCCAATGTGCTCTATCCTAAGGTTTTCGCCGAGCGGGCGATCGGCATGGCGGAGGCCGTCGGCCTCTCGTGGTCGGTGCTGGGCAAGACGGAGATGCGCGAGCTGGGCATGGGGCTAGCGCTGGCCGTCGCCAGCGGCAGCAAGCACAAGCCGCGTCTGGTTATCCTGGAGCATACGCCGCCCGACGCGGCCGAAGAGCCGCCGTTGGTGCTGGTGGGCAAGGGCATCACCTTCGACACAGGCGGCATCAGCATCAAGCCGTCCGAAAATATGTGGCATATGAAGAACGACATGAGCGGCGCGGCTGCGGTGATCGGGGCCATGGAGGCCATCGCCCGCCTGGGCTTGCCGCGGCGCGTGATCGGCTTGGCGATCTGCGTGGAGAACATGCCGGACGGCAAAGCCTATCGCCCGGGCGACATTATCACCGGCATCACGGGCAAGACGGCTGAGGTCCTCAACACCGACGCCGAGGGCCGGCTTGTG
>JBBSBO010000307.1:0-4474 GCA_038251215.1 Caldilineales bacterium | reverse complement strand
TACGCATGTGCGGCGACGTTCAAATGCGGTCAAGTCTAGATGCACTGCGTCAACTGCCCAAACAATGAACGGTGACAATCGAACGACTTAGCGGAGGTTCTTGTTCCAGGGGTTCTTGCCGGTGTTAGCACAACAGAATTGCGCCATTAACGTTGCGTTCATCTATCTTGAGGCCAGTATAGAGCCAATTGCAGTGGATGTCAAACCAATTTTGGGAACACAGTCAGGCGTTTTCCCTACGCCATGTTCGCCTGTGCTTCACTCGTTCCCCAGAATGTTTTGCTGTTTGGTACCGCGGACTATTCTCGCGCAAGCGCCGCCGCTGTAGGTTGGAGGTGAGCCGTCCGCAGCAAAACCGAAGCAGACGGGACAAACAGCAGCCTGGCAGGTGAAAACCGGGCAAGGAGATGAATGATGGCAGAGCAGAACGAAAGCACGACCGATCCCCGCTACCATGCGCAGCAGATTGAAGCTAAGATCGACGAACTGATTCACCACCTGCGCGAAGATGTGGGCCGGGTGCAGGACCCAGGCGCGCAGGCGCTCTTCGAGACGAGCGCCGAAGTGCTGGGCGGGCTACAAAAGGCGTTTCAACATTTCCGAAGCAAGGCCGAAGAGGCGTGGCGCTAGGCGCCTGCGGCCCTGTTTGACGCGGGTCGGTGGGCGCCGGCATGTGACAATTAGCGCATTGGCCGGATTAGCGCATGGACTGAATGCGGAAGCCAGGCGGAAACGCGCCGGCCTCGTAGGCCGCGGGCAGCGCCGGCGGGCTGCCCAGGCGCGTGAGTTCCGCCTGGGCGTTGCTCAGCTGACTGTTCAACTCGGCGGGCGAAGCGCCGGGATAGAGGCCTAGTTCCAGTTGTTGGGCCAGCCACAGCAGCGCCTCTGTGCGCAGCATGGCCTGGTCAACCGGGTCTGCCAGCGCGCCAATCTGGGCTTCGACTACTAAGTCGAGGTTGGCAGTGGCGACCGCCAACTCCTGCGCCAACGCCTCGGAGCTTTGTTCCCAGGCAGGAACCAGCGAGATGCCGTAGCCGAGCTGCGCCACGCGCAGTTTGAGCGCGGCCCAAGCTCGACGGTCCTGTAGCAGGGCAAACTGCTGCTCCAGCGAGAGGCCGGCTGCCAGCGAACGGCGGTAGAATTCGGCGCGCACGGGGTCTTCCGCGGCCAGGGCATTGCCCAGCGCCGCCACTTCCGGCTCAATGTCGATGCCGTTGGTGAGGATGATGCGGTCGGCCAACAGACGGGCGGCCAATTGGCGCTGTTCCATCGCGGTGCGCACATCGGCATCCAGGGGAAAAGGCGTGCTGAGGTCGCCCCAGCGGCTTGTCAGGAGGACGCCGGGCGCCTCGATGAAAGGATTGCGCACGACTTCGGCGATCTCCTGGCTGAAGTTGGGGTCGTTAAGCTCGCGCGCCAGGGGTTGCAGACTTTCAACAATTTGGCTGCGCTGCGCGGGCAAAAGACCGGGCGTCTGCTCCGCCACGCGCAGGGCCTGGCGCGCGGCGTCGAGCGCGGCCTCCGGCTCTTGCGCCGCTGGCAGACCGTTGGCGGCTTGCACCAGCCCGATGCTGCGCTCGGACGTGCCCAGCGAGGCGTCCAGCGCGGCGACGGCGCGCGCCAAGCTAAAAAGCGTGGCCGCGTCGGCGGCGCGGTCTTCTTCGGCAAAACGGCGCGCCAGGTGCAGCAGCAAAGCAAGGCGCTGCGGCGCGGGCAGTTCGACGGCGAAGAGGACGATGGCGCGCGCCGTATCCAGCTCGCCCGCATCGGCAGCCTGATAGGCCAGCGCTTCGGCGGGATCGCCGGCTAATTCCGCCAGGGCCAACTGGGGAACGATCCGGTCGGGTTGGATCGTTTGAAGAGCGGGCGTCGCTAACGTGACTTGCGCCTCTTGGCGCGCAAAGAGCAGTGCGCCCAGGGTGACCAGGCCCAGGAGCAGGCTGAAGAGGAAACCCGCGATCAGGGTCACTTCTAGCCAGGCGGCGCGTGAGTTGGCTCTACGATTGTTCGACAGGTCAAGGTCCATGGGCCGACTCTTCATGGGCGCAGTATAGCATGGGGCGCGGGCGCCAACCGAATAAGCGCAGGCAAAAAACCGAGTCCAGCCTCATGCATCCTCCTGCCTAAGGCGGCAATTTTGCGCGGATCGGCGCGCGCCAGGAACCGACGCGCGCCACCGTTCGTTATGCCTGGCGACGCCTGCCTGAGGCCGGTTTGGCGGCAGGCAGGGCCTCGCAGCATTTTATGGATATGAACTCGTTTTGCGCGCCGATTTTGCCGCGCATTTCTAATATGTTAGGATAAGTCGTCATCAAGGCGCACCGGCGCTTCGGCGAAGTTACTGGCGGCGTTGCGATTGTGAAATCTTGAAGGAGTTAGCCTCCAATGCAGAACACTCGATATGGAACACGTCCCCCGGAGACGGGGGGAGTAGGGCGTTTTCTGGAAGGGCCGGCGGCCTGGCTGATCACCTTTGTGGCTTTGCCCGCGCTGGTGATCGTGGCGCTGCTGCTGCCGCCGGTCAGCCTACTCAACCGCTTGCAGGCTTTCACCTACACGCGCATCGGCGTGACGGGCGGCGCGCTGGAAGATACGGATGGCACGCTGGTCAGCTTTCCGGCCGAGAACGTGCGCGCGCGCTTCATGGCCGCGATTGAAAGTGCGCCTCGTCCGGAGTTCATCGAAGGCCAGGCCGGCCGCGAGCTGTACGAAGCCGCGCGGAATATTCCCGAGTTTCTGATCCCCAAAAGCCCCTTCTACAGTCTCGACGTGCTCGGCGACAAGCCAACCGGCGTGGTGTTGAGCATCCCGATCCCCAACGACAGCCTGCCCTACGAGACGCTGGGCCTGTATACGTGGACAGGGACCGAGTGGGATCATCTGCCCAGCCTCGTGCTGGCAGATCAAGAGATTATTGAGTCGACACTTTCGTTTGTGCCGGCGAGTTTTATGGTGATGCAGACGGCGCCTGCCGTGCCCGCCGTGACGGTGGACCTGGACGTCGACAGCGCCTTGCCGGCGGACGCCTACGTGGCGAATGAGGCGCGGGCCGGCCTCTTTTTGCGCGGCGACGGTGCGCTCGAAGGCACAGCGCCCGTGAACAGCGGCAACACCGCCCCCGTGATCCGCAACTGGGACGGCGAGGTGGTGCGCACGGACTTGATCAACAACTTGCTGATCGACCCCGGCCTGCAGGAGAACCAACTGACGGCGGTCGAGCAAACGATTGAAAAGAACGGCTATGTCGGCGTGGTGCTTGACTACCGAGGCATCGATGCCGTGCCCAGCGCGCGCGCGGACTACGTTCACTTGATCTCGGAATTGGCGGACCGCCTGCACGCCAACAACAAGACGCTTGCCGTGCGTGTGGAAGCGCCTCGCCAGCTCTCCGCCGACACGTGGGAGACGCTGGGGTTCGACTGGCCCGGCCTAAGCTCGGTCGTCGATCGTCTGATTGTGCCGGCGCCGCTGGACCCGATGGCCTACGCGCCGGGCGGCGAGATGGATGCGCTGATGCGCTTTGCCACCAGCCAAGTCGAGCGCCGCAAGCTTCAGATCGAACTGCCGGCTCGCTCCGTCGAACGCTCGGGCAGCTATCTACTCCCCAAGAGCTACGACGAGGCTTTGCAGCCGCTGCTCAGCAAGGTCCTCAACGAGGGTGGCGACAATCAGCAGATCGCCCTGTCGTTGGACAACCCGCGCCTGCTCAGCCAGGTGGTATGGGACGACACGATCGGCATGTACTATTACACGTACATCGACGACCAGGGCTTTGAGCGCACGGTTTATCTCGAGACTGCGGGCAGCATCGGGCACAAGCTGGACATGCTGCAAACGTATAACGTGCGCAATGTCTCGATTGAAGCGACCTCGGCGGGCGTAATTGACCCGAATATTTGGGATGTGCTGCTGCAATTCCAGCAGGGCGGCGACCTGGGCGGCGTACTCAATCAGCTATCTGTGGCCTATACGCTGTACGACGAAAGCGGCAACCAGGTGGCGCAAGAAGTGCGACCGATCAACGAGCCGCGTGTGGTGATGGCGCCGCCGGCTGCGGGCGATCTGCGCGTGCAGACACAAATCCTCAATGCCAGCGGCGAGCCTCTGGCGACCTCGCCGGTGGCGTCGATCACGACCGGCGCGACACGACCGGCCAAAGCGGCCTCTGTGGACGTTGCGGCGGCGGACAGGCCGGCGGCGGAAGGCGAGGCTGCCTCTGACGCGGCTGTGGCAGACGTGGCCTTGACGAGCGCGCCGGCAGCCCAGGCTGCCGCAACGGACTTCGCTTAGGTCAGCGCCGGGCAAGTCGTTAACGTGCGCCAAGGGCCAAGCACCGCCTATCCGGTGGTGGGTCAGATTTCGCCCAGCGTAGCCTACCGCATCACCGGCAAGAATGAGGCCAACGACTGGTGGCAGGTCGACGTCGACGGAACGGCGGGCTGGGTAATCGGCCAGCTGGTCAGCGCGGGCGGCG
>JBBSBO010000306.1:0-4479 GCA_038251215.1 Caldilineales bacterium | reverse complement strand
CGCTGGACCTGGCGCAGTATCCCACGCGCTTGGCGGACTTGGTGAAGGGGATTCGCCCGCCCAACGTTTTCTTTGCGCTGTATACCCAGCCGGGGCTGGGCGCCACCTACCGCCAGCTGGGGCGCTATGCCGTCTCGGTGCTGGACGACCACGACATGTCCTCGCGCGCCTACAAGGCGCGTTTCGCCGCGGAGACGCGCGCACCCAACCTGGCGGCGCAGACGGCCCACGCCGTGGGCGTGCAGCTCACGCTGCCGGGCATCCCCGCCATCTATTACGGCACGGAGCAGGCCTTCGACGGCTCGGAAGCCTATCACGATTATGATGTCGAGCCGCGCCGCTTTGCCGAGGACCGCTACATCCGCGAGGCGATGTTCGGCGGCGACTTCGGCGCCTTCGCCTCGCAAGGCTGCCACTTCTTCAACCCCGATCACCCGACTTACCTGCGCATCGCGGCGATCGCGCGCCTGCGCAGCCGCGCCGACCAGATCGGGCGCACGCTGCGCCGCGGCCATTTCTACGCCCGCGACACCGCCTTCGACGAGCGCCCCTTCGGCCTGCACGGCCCGGGCGAGATCGCGGCGTGGAGCCAGGTGCTCTTCGATACCGAGCTGGTGATGGCGCTCAACACGCACATCGCCGAGAGCCGCCGCGCCGAGATCACGGTCGACGCCAACCTGCACCCGGACGGCTCGATGCTGCGCGTGCTCTATCGCGGCGACTGGAGCGATGACGAGTTGCGCAACCCGCCCGCCGGGCAAACGGTCACGGTGCGCCACCACAACGGCCGCGCCACCGTGGCGGTGTCGCTGCCGCCCTCCGGCATGGCGATCTTCGGGTAACTACAAACCGATTTTGCGGTTTATTCTTACTTCCCTTGCTCCTTGCGCCAGGCCTCGTACTCGGCGCGGCCTTCGGCGGAGAGGGGGTAGTACTTGCGCAGCTCGCCGCCCTCGGACAGGCGCATCTTCGTGAAGACTTCCCACTCGGCGTGTTCGCCGGCCTTCTCCACCAATTGCGGGGCCAACTGCGCCGGCACCACCACCACGCCGTCGTCGTCCGCCACGATGATGTCGCCCGGCATCACGAAGCGGTCGCCGCAGGCAATCGGCACATTGACCGCGAAGGGGAAGATCTCGGTCTGCACATGGAAATTCGGCGTCACGCCGCGCAGCCACAGGCCGATGCCCAGCGTTTTCGCTGTGGCGGAATCGCGAATGCAGCCGTCGAGCACCGCGCCCACGCCGCCCTTGCCCATGAAGTACGTCAGCATCATCTCGCCGAAGATGCCGCTGCTCATGCTGCCGCGCGCGTCCACCACCACCACGTCGCCGGGCTGCGTGTGATAGAGCACATGGCGATGCAGCTGCGTCTCCGGGTCTACGTATTCGCCCTGGGCGATCTGGTCCTCGCGCAGCGGCATGCACTGCAAGGTCAGCGCCGGGCCGGCAACGCACTTGCCGGGCGTATAGGCGACCGGGCCGCGAATCTGCGAGTCGCGAATGCCCAGACGCTTCAGTTCGCCGGTGCAGGTGGCGCTGCCGATGAGGGCGAGGGCTTCGCTGAGATGCCGGGGCGGGCGTGTGATGTCCGCAGTTTGAACCATAGGTGAGTTCCTCCAAGAGTGGATTGGGGTTGGTTGGGGATGAACCGATGTTGCCGTCTAAAATGAGTTGCCGTCTAGAACGAGTCTATGTAGATAGCGCCAATCTTACTTCAGGACGGGCGCGCAGGCAATGCGGCGAATTGCTGATCGCACGCGGATCGCCGGGCGTGCGGTACAATAGGTGTGATCTACTATCGCATTGAATCGGCGCATCCACTGAGCAGGAGTCGCTACGCCATGAGCCAAGAGATCCGCATCGCCCTGATCGGCCTGGGCAACGTGGGCCGCAGTTTCCTCAAAATTATCGAGAGCAAGCAGGATCGCCTGCGCCAACAGTACGGCCTCAGCTTGCGCCTGGTGTGCGTGGCGGACAGCAGCGGCGTCGCCGTGGACCCCGCCGGCTTCGACCCCGGCGCCACGCGCCTCGCCAAGGAGAGCGGCGTGTCCGTGCGGCGCATGGGCGGCTATCGCCCCAGCGTGACGCCCGCCGAGGTCATCGCCGGCGGCTTGACCTGTGACCTGGTGCTGGAGGCGTCGCCCGTCAACCTGCAAACCGGCGAGCCGGGCCTCAGCGTCGTGCGCGCGGCCCTGGGACGCGGCATCGGTGTGGTGCTCGCCAACAAGGGGCCGCTGGTGTTGGCCTTCGCCGAGCTGCAGCGCCTGGCGCGTGAGCACGGCGCGGGCTTGGCCTATAGCGCCACGGTCTGCGGCGCGCTGCCGGTCGTCAACGTGGGCCGGCGCGACCTGATCGCGGCGGACATCACGTCGCTGCGCGGCATCTTCAACAGCACGTCCAACTTTATCCTGGCGGAGATGGCCGCGGGCAGGCCCTATGACGCCGCCCTGGCCGAAGCGCAGGTGCGCGGCTTGGCGGAGACCGATCCCTCGCTGGATGTGGAGGGCTGGGACACGGCCAACAAGCTGGTGATCATCGCCAACAGCTTCCTGGGCATGCCGGCGACCCTGGCGGACGTGACGGTGCAGGGCATCACCGGCCTAGCCGCGGCGGACTTGCAGGCCGCGCAGACCAACGGGCGCGCCGTCAAGCTGCTCGCCTCCGCCACGCGTGGGGCCGACGGCGTCTACACCTTGTCCGTCGCCCCCACCGAGCTGGACGGCGACGAGTTCCTGGCGCGCTGCCACGGTTGGGAGATGGGCATCGAGCTGCACAGCGACCTCTACGGCTCCATGTACTTCAAGGACCTGGAGGGCGACCCCCTGCCCACCGCCGCCGCCATGCTGCGCGACGCGGTGAATTTGTTCGCCTAGGGCGTGGCGCGGGCGGCGTTCAGTCTTGCAGCGAGCGATACGCGCCGCCGCGCGGGCTGATCTCTAGGATCAATACGAGAACGTCCTCATCCTCAATGGCGTAGACGATGCGCCAATCGCCCAGGCGGATGCGGTAGAGATTGGCAAAGCCGACCAATTTCTTGCAGCCTGGCGGCCGCGGTTCCCCCGCCAAGTTGTTTATCGCCATGCGCACCCGTTCCAGCAAGTCCCTGGGCAGCCGGCGCAAAGTACGCTCTGCTTGGCGCTCCACCTGAATGCGATAGCGCGGCCCGTTAGCCATCGCTCGACCCGTTGCGTGCGCCGTCGAGCCGCCCCTCGGCGATCAGCTCCGCCTCAATATCTTCCCACGCGCGGGCGCGTGCGGGGTCTTCCTGCCAGGCCGCATAGGCCGCCTCCGCCCGCCGCGCCGCGCGCAGATCTTCCAGCTCTTCATGCAGCGCCAGGAAATCCGCGTAACTGATCAGCGCCGCCACCGGCTTGTTATAGCGTTCGATCACGACCTGGTCGCCGGTCGTCACGCTGTCCAGCACGTCGCGCCAACTTTGGCGGGCTTCATCGCTTTTGAGGATCTTGGTGGTCATGGCTGCCTCCCGGATTGCTTAGACCGCAAGCCATACAAGTCGTACAAGTCGCAAGAATCTATCATTTCTTACGATATTATAGTTGTGCGCCGTATCCCTGTCAACGGGCTGCGGCGGAGGGTGCATTTCAAAACGGGGCAATAACCCAACTACGTGACAACCGTCCCTTTTTTTGGGGTCATTTGTCCATTGACGCGGCGCAACGACCATTCTACACTGAAGGCTGTATGCTTTAACTCGCTCTGCACGTCGCCGCACACTGCCTATTGCACGCTGTGCACATCCTGCCGGGCGCGTACCTGTCCCCACGTTCGACAGCCGATATTGCCCGCGGATCGCCCGCGTGCGCCGGCGTCCAAGCCACTTGCCGACAAAAAGAGGGAGGCACCCGTGCCCAACGGTTTTCACAACAAGATTCTGCGCGTCGACCTGACCACCGGCGACATCTCCGTCGAGGAACCCGGCGAAAAGTTCTTCCGCACCTATTACGGCGGCTGGAACATGATCGCCCACTACTTGCTCAAAGAAACGGAACCGGGCGTTGACCCCCTGGGGCCGGACAACCTGTTGATCTTCGCGCCCGGCCTGCTCACGGGCGTGCCGCTGGGCGGCGGCGGGCGCAATGCCGTCGGCGCCAAGTCTCCCCTCACGGGTGGCTTCGGCGCGGGCGAGGTCGGCGGCGTGTGGGGCGCGGAGCTGCGCCGCGCCGGCTGGGACGGCATCGTCGTCAAGGGCCAGGCCGAGAAGCCGGTCTACCTGTGGATTGAAGACGACAAGGTGGAGCTGCGCGACGCTTCGCACCTGTGGGGCCAGGACACCGTCTTCGTCGACGAGGCGCTCAAGGAGGAACTGGGCGACAAGCGCGTGTGCGTGGCGCAGGTCGGCATCGCCGGCGAGAACCTGGTGCGCTACGCCGCGGTGATGAACGACATCAACCGTGCCGCCGGGCGCACCGGCCTGGGCGCAGTGATGGGGTCCAAGCGGCTCAAGGCCGTGGCGGTG
>JBBSBO010000305.1:0-4486 GCA_038251215.1 Caldilineales bacterium | reverse complement strand
GCGGTTGAAGAGTTGTTCATTGCCGGGGATGGGCATGGCGCTGAGGATGACGGTGTCGCCCTCGCGCAGGGTGATCTGGCGGTGCTCGCCAATGCTCATGCGCACCATGGCGCTGGTCGGTTCGCCCTGGCTGCCGGTGGCGACGATGACCACTTGCTCCGGCGGCAAGGATTCCATCTCGCCGGTGGTGAGCAGCTCATCGGGCGTGATGTTGAGGTAGCCCAGCTGCATGGCGATCTTGACGTTGTTGACCATGGAACGGCCCACCATGCCGACCCTGCGACCATGGCGGCGGGCGACGTTGATGATCTGCTGGACGCGGCCGAGGTTGCTGGCGAAGGTGGCGAGGAGGACGCGGCCTTCAGCTTTGGAGAAAGCGCGTTCGAGCATTGTCTCGACGGTGCGTTCGCTGGCGGTTTGGCCTTCCTGCTCGGCGTTGGTGCTGTCGGCGAGGAGGAGCAAGACGCCTTCATCGCCCCAGGCGCGCAGCTTGTCGGCCTCGGTGGGCTTGTCGTCGGCGGGCGTCGGGTCAAAGCGATAGTCGCTGGTGTGGATCACTTTGCCGGCAGGCGTCTGCACGGCGATGCCGACGCTGTCGGGGAAGCTGTGGCAGGTATGGAAGAACTCGACCGTGAAGGGGTCGAGTTCGATGCGGTCGTCTTCGCTCACGGTGATCAGCTCGGCGCCGTCCAGGAGCTTGTGCTCGCGCAGCTTGACTTCGAGCAGCCCGCGCGTGAGGGCCGTGGCGTAGATGGGGGCGTGCAGGCCCTGCTCCATCAGGTAGGGCAGGCCGCCGATATGGTCCTCGTGCCCGTGGGTGAGGATGATGCCGCGCACCCAGTCGAGCCGTTCAAAGACATACTCTGCGTCGGGTATGACGATGTCGATGCCGTGCATTTCGTTGGTGGGAAACATGAGGCCGGCGTCGATGATGAGGATGTTTTCGCCGGCCTCGAGCACCATCATATTCTTGCCGATTTCGCCCAGGCCGCCCAGCGGGATCAGCCGCAAGAGGGGCGGGGAGTCGGATTGAGTAGGGCTGTTGTCTTGTTGAGCCATTAGTTTTCTCCGTTCTACGTGTACGGGGTTGATGAACTTCTGAATTGTTCCGTATAAAACTGACTGTATAGTAGCAGGGAACATCGCAGTCCCCTGGCAAACTCAGGGCGATTACAGCAGGCTGGGCTGAGAGAAGCCTGTGTCTTGGTCCGGGTCCGGCTTGCGTTTGCCGCCGCGCTTGCCGCTATGTGGTCCGGAGGCCTCGGCGCTTGCGTCATTGGGCGGAGTGGCGGTCGCGTTGGCCTCGCCTAGCCCTTCGGCGGCGAAATCGGGGTCGCCGGGGTGCGGCGCGCCGGCAGGGAGGGCTTCGCCACGGGCGGCGGCGGCATCGGCGGTTTTGGCGCGCTCGATGAGGGGCGGAAGCTTCTGCATGTCGCGCTCGAATTCCTCGCGCCAGGCGGGATTGCGCAGCGCCGCGGCCGGGTGGAACATGGCAAGGGCGATGCGGCCATGGCCGATATTGCGCACTTGGCCATGCACTTTGGTGATGCCGACGTCGCCAAACCAGCGGCGCATGCTGAAGCGGCCCAGCGTGACGATGATGCGCGGGTTGACCAACTCGACTTGGCGCGCCAGGTACGGGTCGCACGCTTCCAGTTCGTTGGGCAGCGGGTCGCGGTTTTCGGGCGGGCGGCACTTGACGACGTTGGTGATGAAGACGTCCTGGCGGCGAATGCCGGATTTCTCGAGCATTTCGGTGAGAAACTGGCCGCTGCGCCCGACAAAGGGGCGGCCCTGCCGATCTTCCTCGAAGCCGGGGCCTTCGCCGACAAACATGACGACGGCGTTGGTATCGCCTTCGCCGGGGACGGCGTGGGTCCTGGTCTGTGACAGGGGGCAGGCTTGACAGTGCGCGACAAGCTGCTCGATGGCGTGCATTTCGCGCACGACGTGGTCGAGGTCACGGTCTGGCATGGCAAGTTTCTCCAATTGGGCAATCTGGAGCGATGCGCTGTGTGGCGGTCTTCAAACGGTTGAACCCGAAATCTCTGCAATTCCCTGTCTATCTATGTCAAGTGTATAGTATAGCACCGACTTTTAGTCTCGTCGAAAAACAAACTGCAAAAGAACAACCGCAAAGGGTGGAATCTGTTACGCGCCGGCGAGCAGGAGGAGGGCACGCCAGAGCCAGAGGCTAGCCATGCCGGCGACGATGGCGACGAGCAGGCGCCGGGTGCGCCAGGCCGCCGCCGCCGTGATGAGCGCGGCAATGAGGTATTCATTTCTCAGAGTGAGGGACAGGCTGTCATCTTGGATCAGCACGGAGGGCAGAATGATGGCGATGAGGACGGCAGGCGGCACGTAACGCAAGGTCTCCATGACGCGCGGGGGCAGACCGAAGCGCCCGGCCAAAAAAAGTACGGGATAGCGCGAGATGAACGTCGCCGCCACCATGCCGGCGACTACCAGCGGCAGGAAGCCTGTTTCCCACTTCAACCGGCTGTCGCCTCCGGGGTGTTGCGTGCAGGCGTCCCGCGCCGCAGGCGGTGGAAGAGCGAGCCGGCAAGTGCGCCTACACAGACGGCGATGATCAGACCGAGTTGGTTGGGCAGCCCATGCAGCGCCAGGCTAAGGGCGCCGGACACGACGACGCAGGCCACCATGCTGCGCTCGCGAATCAACGGGACCAGCATGCCGATAAAGATGGCGGGCAGTGCGAAATCCAGACCCCAGCCGGCTGGGTTGGGAATGCTGCCCCCCGCCCAGATGCCGAGCCAGGTGGAGAACTGCCACGACGTGTACATAGTCAGCGCGGAGCCGAGGTGAAACCAATGTTTGTACGCCGAGGCGTCGGGCTGGGCGTAGCGCTGGATCACAACCAGGTAGGTTTCATCCGTCAACCAAAAGGCAAGCGCGAGCAGCCAGTGTTGAGGTAGGTGTTTGACATAAGGCGCCAGCGTGGCAGCGTAGAGGTTGTGGCGTAGGTTGACGAAGAAAGTGGTGGAGACGACGACGAGCAAACCCGCGCCGGCGGTCAGCAGGCCGACCGCGATCAACTGGGCGGAGCCGGCAAAGACGAAGGCGGACATGGCCGCGGCAATTCCGCCGGGGATGCCGCCTGCAACCGCCAACGCGCCGAAGATAGCGCCGAAGGGAATCACGCCTGCCATGAGCGGCAGGGTGGCGCGGACGCCGTTCTGCAGCTCGGCCCGCCGCCCCGGCAGGGCGTTTGTGCCCGGCTCCATTTAGTGGTCGCTCACCTGCGCGGCAAGGAGGGCGCAGCGCAATGTGAAGGAACTGTCGCGTTCGACGCGCAGCGCCGCCTTGACCTCGGTGGGGGCATCGGCGAGGAGTTGGCGGATCATGGCGACGGCCGCGGGCGGGGTAGCCATGCGCGCCACCCAGGACGCGAAGTCGAGGCGCAGATCCCACGCGTAGCTCACTTCGGCGGCAAAGTCCGCTTCGGCGAGCAGCGCCAGCCACTGCCCGGTCGTGTGGTCGCGCACGTGCGACGGGTCGCGCAGCAGTTCGACGGCCTGAAGGTGCGTATCGATTACCGGCTCGTTGAAGGAGACGACGTCAGCCAGGAGGAAGCACCCGCCATTTTGGCGCAGAACGCGGCGAATTTGGCGCAGCGCAAGGGGCAGGTTGGGCCAGTGGTGCGCGCTGTAGCGGGTGACGACGAGGTCGAAGGCCGCGTCGTCGAAGGGTAGCTTTTCCACGTCGGCGCGCTGGAAGTCGACGTTGCCAATCCGCCGCTGCGCGGCCAGGGCGCGCCCCTGATCGAGCATGGCGTCGGCGAGGTCGACGGCGGTGACGCGGGCTACATGCGGTGCGAAGGTGAGCGCGGTATGGCCGGGGCCACAGCCGGCGTCCAGCACGCGCTCGTCCCCGCGCAAGCCGGCGAGGTCAAGCATGTGCTGGAATTCTGCACCGGTCGCATGGACGGCGCTGGTGCGGTAGTTGGCGGCAACCTGGCTGAAGCGCTGCTCGACCGCGGCTTTGACGTCGCTAGGGTGAGCGGCGGGGCGATCGGCCGCATGGGCGTCGTGGCTGGGCAAGGCGGGTGGTTCCTTTCGGGCGGACAAACGGTCGGGCGAGATGCCGCCGCGCGTGTCCGACGACGGCGCGGCGGCGCGTGGCGTCAAGCTATGCCAAAACGGGCTGCGTGTGGATGGCGGTGACCCAGTGCTGATATTTGGGTTCGCGCCCATAGAGGATGCGGAAGTAGAGGTCGCGCACCTGGCGGGTGATGGGGCCGACGGCGCCGTCGCCGATGTCGCGATGGTCGACCATGGCGATGGGCGTGATCTGGGCGCCGGTGCCGCAGAAGAAGGCTTCGTCCGCCAGATAGAGTTCCGAGCGGTCGATGGCGCGCTCGACGACGGGCACGCCAAGTTCCTCGCGTGCCAGTTGCATGATCGAGCGGCGCGTGATGCCCTCCAGGATGTTCTCCGTGGCGGGCGGCGTGATCAGCGTGCCGTTG
>JBBSBO010000304.1:0-4493 GCA_038251215.1 Caldilineales bacterium | reverse complement strand
GGCACGAAGCGGCTCACGCCCAGCTCGGTCCCCTTTTGCAGCACCCACTCCATTTTATCGGCCTTGAGCGCGCAGAGATAGAGGCTAAGCTGAACACGCGGCTCGCCTACCGCCGCGCGCTTTTCCAGCACGCGCCCCGTCGCCCGGCGCTCGTCGATGCTCGCCAGTTCGGTCACGTACTCAGCGCCGCAGCCGTCCAACAACAGGATACGGTCGCCTGCACGGGCGCGCAGCACGCGGTGCAACTGGCGCTGCAGCGATCCCAGGTCCGCTGTCTCGCCCGCGACGAGGTGTGCATCCGGCAGGAAAAAACGTTGCATTACGCGGTTGCGTCCAGTCTATGCACCGAGTTTATGCACGGCGCAGCACCAACGCCACCCAATCCGACTCCTGCTTCTTGTCGACCAGCGCCAGCCCGTGCCTTTGTCCGGCCTCAATCACGAGATGAGCCTTTTCCTCGATGATGCCGGCCAAGATCAGATGCCCGTCCGCCGCCAGTGGGTTCGCCAACAGCACGTTGCCATAGCTGCCGTCGAGCAGATTGGCCAACACTTCGGCCAAAATGTTGGCGACCACCACCTGGAAGCGCCCGTCCATGCCCGCGGGGATGCTGCCCTGGCTGATGCTGACGCCGCCCGCCGCTCCCTGATCGCCCAGTCCATTGGCCTGCGCATTCTCGCCCGCCACCTGCACGGCGATGGGATCAATGTCCGTGGCGACGACCTGCGCCGCGCCCAGCTTTGCCGCCACGATCGAGAGGACGCCGCTGCCCGTGCCTACATCCAGCACGGCATCGCCCGGGCGTACCAGCTCCTCCAGGGCGCGGATGCACAAGCGCGTGCTGGGGTGCAGCCCCGTGCCGAAGGCCATGCCCGGGTCCAGCTCCACCACCAGGTCCTGCGGCTGCGGCGCGTACTCCTCCCACGTGGGTTTGAGCACGATGCGCCGGCCCACGCGCATGGGCTTGTAGTACTGCTTCCAGGCGTTGGCCCAGTCTTCCTCGCGCACCACGCGCGTAGTCGCTTCGGGGATGGGGTAGATGCGGCCCAAGTGCCACAGGCCGTCTTCGATCCGGCGGCGAATCTGTTCGCCACGCGCACCCGGCTTAAGATACGTACGCACGACAATGCGATATTCGCCTGCAATCGGCTCGCCGAAATCGTCGAAGCCCGTCGCCTCGATCACCGCCCCGCCGCCGCCCGCCTCGCCGGCCTCACTGTCCTCGGCATAGCCGCCGCCGTTGAAGCGGTTGAACAGCTCGCTCACCGCCTCCGCCGCTTCCGTGTCGCACTCTACGGCAATCTCCAACACCTCGCCCTTACCCATCGTCATGCTCATGACCCGTTCCCTTCGCCCGTCCTATGCCGACAAAGAACGGAGACCCGTCGTTGGCGACCTGGTCTCCGTTTCCGATAACCTCTTCATTCATCGTTCTACTGCGTGCCGCCAGCTAACTGCCCCCGAAGATGCGGTCGAAGAAGCCCTTGTGCGACTCGACCGGCGCGTCGTCGAAGGTGCGCGCCAACTCGCGCAGCAGATCCTTCTGCTCGGCGCTCAGGTTGGTGGGCGTCTCCACGCGCACGGCGACGATCATGTCGCCGCGCCCGCTGCGCTGCAGCTTGGGAATGCCGCGACCGCGCAGTTTGAAGGTGCGCCCGCTCTGGCTGCCCGCGGGGATGTCCAGCTCTTCCTGCTCGCCCTCCAAAGTCGGCACTTTCACCGTCGCGCCCAGCGCGGCCTGTGCGAAGTTGATCGGGTATTCCAGGTGTACGTCGAACTGGTCGCGCACAAAAATAGGGTGCGGCTCGACCGAGACGACCACATACAGGTTGCCCGGAGGCCCGCCCAGCCGCCCGGCTTCGCCCTCGCCCGCCAGGCGAATGCGCGTGCCGTCATCCACGCCCGCCGGAATCTTGACGTTGATCTTGCGCGTGACGCGCGTCTGCTTGCCGCCCTTGCACTTGGTGCAGGGCGAGGGGATCACCTCGCCGCTGCCCGCGCAGGCGGGGCAGGTCGTCGCCGAAATCACCGCCCCGAAGAGCGCGCTCTGCTGGCGACGGCGCACCTCGCCCGAACCGCCGCAGGTGGAGCAAGTGACCGGCGAGGTGGGCGGCTCCGCGCCCGTACCCTGGCAGCGGTCGCACGTTTCCAAACGAGGCACTTCCAGCTCACGCTCCGTGCCGAAGACCGCCTCCTCGAAGGTGAGGGTGACGTCGGCGCGCAGGTCGGCCCCGCTGCGCGGCTGCCGACGCGAACGCGCCCCGCCGCCGCCCGCAAAACCGCCGAAGAACTCTTCGAAAATGCTGTTGAGGTCGCCGAAGCCACCGTTGAAATCGTCGAACGAAGCCCCGCGCAGCCCATCATGCCCGTAGCGATCATATGCCGCGCGCTTCTGGTCATCGCTCAACACCTGGTAGGCCTCGTTGATGCTCTTGAAGCGGATTTCCGCTTCGGGTGCCTGGTTCACGTCGGGGTGATACTGCTGCGCCAGCTTGCGAAAAGCCTTCTTCAGCGTATCCTTGTCGGCGTTGCGCTCCACGCCCAATATTTCGTAGTAATCCATTCTTTCCATGTTTTTGAACACCTAGTTTTTAAATAGGCCACTGATTGAATGGATAAAACAGATCAGCACAGATTGATCTGTGAATATCTCTTGCATCCGTGTTTATCAGTGTCCGCTTTTTCTAACCCAATACAGATTTCTACCCTAAACACCTTATTTGTGAAGGTCGACTGCCGACTGCCCGCTTGCTATTCCCAACTAATAATCCAGGCGCATAGACCGGCTAACGCCACGGTGGCGCCCACCAGCGCCGCCCATTGCCCCGGCAAAAAACCGACATGGCGCGCGCTAAAATACAGGATCACCACCATACCCAGCGCCAAGATCAACCAGTTGGCGAGGATAGAATGCACGGTCCAAAATCGCTTGATTGACTCCATCTTTCACTCCGCCACGCTTCGAGTTATGTCTAGTTGCCGCTGCGGTCTGCCTCGGCGCCGTCCTCCACGTCGGGCGCGCTGGCGCGCAAGCGGGCCGCGTACTTGCGCTGCACATCCCGCCACACGCCATCCAACTGTGCGTAGAGATCGGCCGGCGAACCGTTATTTTCGATCACGCGGTCGGCCTGGTTGATTTTGGCGGCCTGCGGCGATTGCATCTCCATGCGCCGCCGCGTCTCCGCCTCGGGCATGCCGCGCGTGTCCAAGGCGCGCTGCACCTGCGCCTCCGCCCCGGCTGTCACCACCCAGATTTCGTCGCACAGACCGGCCATCGTTCCGGCTTCCAGCAGCTTGATCGCCTCCAGCACGACGATCTTCGCCGGCGACGCTTGGATCCTGTTATACACCCAGGCATAGACGGCGGGATGTACGATCTGTTCCAAGCGCCCCAAACGCTCGGCGTCGCCAAAGACGATGGCGCCCAGCTTGCGCCGGTCAATTGCGCCCTGCGCGTCCAGCACGTCGGGGCCGAACTCGCGCACAATGTCTTCGAAGGCGGGGTTGCCCGCCTCCATCACCACGTGCGTCACGCGGTCCGCATCAATGGCATAGGCGCCGAGCGTCGCCAGATACTGGGCGACGGTGCTTTTGCCGGTTGCGATATTGCCGGTCAGGCCAATCACCACGGAGTTCGTGGACATTCACATCCTTTGCCGGTAGGCAAACCACGTAGAACTTGCGCGCGGCTGCGCGTTCGATCAACCCCTCGATCATACCATAGCTTTCGACCGCCCTGAAAACCGCCGTGCGCGTCCAAGCGGCATCTATATCCGCTATATCCGCACGCGTGCGGCATGGCAGATCGGCGCCCCTTTGACGTACGCTCGACAAGAATCTTGCAGAAGTTATCTGTGCGCGCCGTTTTCGGACAGTTGTGTGGATCACGCTTTCCGACTATAATACCGCCCCAACGGACGCAAGTCTCAAAGCTGCCATCTTCCACCATCGGCAACGTGAGAATTGTTTGTTTCCGGCAATAGGCATGTCACTTATACATGTCACTTATGGATGCCAACTTGCCGGAACTCCACGCGTGCAGCAGCATTGCAGTATGAGGTGAGCCTTCAGAACGGCCCGCAAAAGTTGAGTTGTTCACAAACCCATTCCATCAACCCATTCGTTAGCTTGTATACAAGTCGAAAAGACGGGAGAACCCAATGCGTAAAAATTCATTCATCGTGGCCTTCGTGCTGGTGATAGCCCTGCTCCTGGCAGCATGTGGCAGTGACGCGCCGGCAGCCCCTGCCGCCCAGACAGACGCCGCTGCGCCCGCAGCCGACGCTGCCGCGCCTGCAGCAGAAGCCACTGCGCCAGCCGCCGACGCGGCTGCGCCCGCCGCCGAAGGCAGCATGGACGGGAAAGTCGTCATCGCCCCGGGCCAGCCGATTCGTATCGGCGGCTCCTTCGGGCTGACCGGCCCAATCCCCGATCGGGGCTAGGATGAAATGCAGGCCGTCATGATCGCAATCCAAGACATCAACGACGCCGGC
>JBBSBO010000303.1:0-4497 GCA_038251215.1 Caldilineales bacterium | reverse complement strand
TCGCTGCGGGCCGCGGTGGTGTCGAAGCCGTCGGGCATCTTCTGTTCCTCCTCTGAATTGGTCGGGAGCCATTGTTCAAGGCGCGATGACGCCGCCTATTCTAGTGGAGGCTGTGCGTAGGGTCAAACGGGATTTATGCGCCCGGGGCCGCTTCTTCCGGCGGGCGACGCGTCTCCCAGCCTTCTTCAAACAGGCGCAGGAAGTTCTTTTCGCCGTAGGGGTGCTTGAGCGCCTCTTCCTCGTTCAGCTCCACGCCCCAGCCCGGCGCGTCCGACACGCGCAGATAGCCGTTTTCCACACGCGGCACGCCGGTGAGTACGTCCCACGTCCACGGCTCGGCGCCGTCGTCGAAGTTCTCCTGGATCAGGAAGTTGGGGATGGAGGCGTGCAGGTGCGCGTTCATGGCCGTGCAGAAGGGGCTTTGCGCCTGGTGACAGGCGACCAGCGCGTCATAGGCCTGGGCGATGGCGATGGCCTTGCGCGCGCGGGAGGGGCCGAGCGCCTGCGGCTCCGGCTGCACGATGTCGATCACGCGGTAGGCGAGCAGGTCGGTGAACTGGCGCAGCTCGCCGAAGGCTTCGCCCAACACGACGGGCACGCGGATCGAGCGCGCCACCTCGATGTGGCCCGCCAGGTCATACGAGCGCACGGGCGTTTCCATCCACATCGGCGCGAACTCCTCCAGCCGCCGCCCGATGCGGATGGCCGTGCCCACGGTGAAGCGGTCGTGCGCCTCAATCAGGATGTCCACCTGGCGTCCCACCGCCTGGCGCACGGCGCGCACGATGTCGATGGCGAGGTCTTCGCTCTCCTGCGAAATCTGCTGATAGGCCCCGCCAAAGGGGTCGAACTTGAAAGCGGTGTAGCCCTTAGCCGCCATCGCCGCGGCCGCCTCGGCGAAGAAGGCGGGGTCGCGCGGGCCGCGATACCAGCCGTTGGCATAGACGCGCAGCCGTTCGTGGAACTTGCCGCCGAACACCTGCCACAGCGGCGCGCCCAGGCTCTTGCCCAAAATGTCCCAGGCGGCCTGCTCGATGGCGCTAATGCCCTTGGAGTTGCCCAGGTAGCGCGCCTTGATCAGCTTATGCGCCAGCCGCTCCGGGTGGCAGGGGTCTTCGCCGATCACGTGGCGGCGCAGCTCCTCCACGTCGCCGACCCACGGCTTGGTGGAGAGGCCGCCCGTGGCTTCGCCCAGGCCGGTCAACCCTTCGTCGGTGTAGAGCTTGACGAAGACCCAGTTCTTCCACGGGTTGCCCACCACAAAGGTGCGCAGATCGGTGATCTTCATGCTTGATTCTCCGCTCTATCTAGAGGGTGCGCGGTAAGGTTGGATATCTTCCAGGAAGCCGGCAGCTTCCTGGAAGAGGGTGTTTGCGGCCTACTCGAAGATCCAGGGGTCCGTGCAGCGCTGCCAGTCGAGCACGTCGTCGCCGAACCACAGCGCGATCTCGGCGGCGGCGGTCTCGTCGCCGTCGCTGGCGTGGATCAGGTTGCGACCGACCTCGATGCCGTAGTCGCCGCGGATCGTGCCCGGCGCGGAGCTTAGCGGGCTGGTGGCGCCGACCATGTTGCGCACCATCTGCACCGTGCCCTTGCCTTCCACCACCATCGCCACCACCGGCGCGCTGGTGATGTAGCTGATCAGGCCGTCGAAGAACGGCTTGCCCTCGTGGACGGCGTAGTGTTGTCGCGCCAGCTTGTCGCTGACCTGCACCATTTTCATCGCCACAATTTTCAGGCCGTGGCGTTCAAAGCGCGCCACGATCTCGCCGATCAGCCCGCGCTGCACGGCGTCGGGCTTGAGGATGATAAAAGAGCGTTCCATTTTGTCTCTCCCTAAACGTTCAGTAGAAACCTGCATTGGATTAGAAAAAGCGGACACTGATAAACACTGATGCAAGAGAGTTTCACAGATCAATCTGCGCCAATCTGTTTTATCCATTCAATCAGTGGCCTACTTCAAATAGCGGTGTGTGAAATTGGATTAAACTTGCCTAGCAGCGCGGCGTCGTGTGCGCTTACTTCAATCAGGGCGGCGGACTGCGCGCGGCCCACGCCCCATGTCTTCTCGGCGAACTCGCCGTCGGGGTCCATCGTTGCCAGCGGGTTGGCGGCGAGGGCGCGGTCGTTCTCGTCGCCCGTAGCGTCGAGTACGCGCCAGCCCATCAACAGATGCGGCTGGCGGCTGACCAGGTGGCGCGCCAGCGCGTAGGCCTCGCCTGCCGCCCCGCTCTGCCACAGCGCCACCGCCAGACACAGCTGGAAGTCGACGCGCCGCCGGTCGGCCTGCACCAACAGGCGGTAACTCTGGGCCGCCGCGGCCCAGCGATGGTCGCACAGATAGAGCGCGGCCAGACACGCCGCATTGTACGCCAGGGCATTGGGCGGATCCAAACTGGTGCGGCTGAGGCCGGCGCGAATCTCGCCGTCGTAGGGACTCATCTCAAAGGCGCGCTGCCAGATCGTCTGGGCCTGGCCGCGCAGACTGCGCTGCTCGGCGGCCTGCGCCAGCGCGCGCCAGGCGGGCGCGTTGCCCGGGTCGGCCTGCAAGAGACGCCTGCCCCACTCCTCGCCTTCGGCCCAGCGCTTCGTCTGCCAGGCGATCGCCAGCAAGCGGCTATAGGTGGCGAGGTGGCGCGGCAGCCTGTGCAGCACCACGCGCGCCAGGCGCGCTGCGCGCTCCGGCTCGCCGTCTGCCAGCGCTAGGTCCATGGCTTGGCTCCACGCCGCCAGGGGAGTCGCCGCCGGGCCGGTACTGCTTTCATCCATCCTGTATGCACCTCATGGGTAAAGACAGGCACAAAGCCCGCCTAGGCATATTTTCTTGCTTTTCCCCCGCTTTATCTTTGCGCACTTTGCGTCTTTGCGGTTTACCGTTATCTCGCTCACACGCGCGGGAACGAATAGAAGGGCGGGTCGGCGATGCCATGCAGTCGGCGTAGTTGCTGCACCAGGCCCAGCACGTCGCGCTGCCCATCGGGCGGCGGGCCGAAGGGATCGCTGACGCCGCGGCGGCTGCCGCTAAGGGTACGCAGCGTGGTGAGGATGCCATGCGCCAGGACGTCCAGATTGTAGCCGCCCTCCAGCACCGCCACCAGGCGCCCCCGGCAAAGCTCGTCCGCCAGCTTCATCAACTCCTGCGTGATGCGCGCATAACTAGCGACGCTCAGGCGCATGTCCGCCAGCGGGTCCATCCAATGCGCGTCATAGCCGGCGGAGACCAGGATCAGCTCCGGCTCGAACTCGCGCGCGGCGGGCGCCAGGATCTGATCGAGCGCGGCCAAGTAGCCCTCTTCGCCTGTGTAGGCAGGGAAGGGCACGTTGATGGTCGTCCCCTCGCCGGGACCATCTCCGGTTTCGGCGGCCTCGCCTGTGCCCGGATAGTAGGGCGATTCGTGCAGGCTGAAGAACATCACCGACGGGTCGCGGTAGAAGATTTCCTGGGTGCCGTTGCCGTGGTGTACGTCGAAATCCACAATCAGTACGCGATCCACGCCGTGCCAGTCTTGCGCCCAGCGCGCGCCGATGGCGACGTTTGCCAGCAGGCAAAAGCCCATGCCCCAGTCCGGCAGGGCGTGATGCCCAGGCGGGCGCACCAGGGCGAAGCCGTTGTCCGCCTCGCCGCGCAGCACGGCGTCGATCACCTGGAGCAGGCCGCCGGCTGCCGTCATGGCCGCGTCGTAGCTGTGGGCGTTGAGATAGGTGTCCGCGTCCAGATGCCCGCCGCCGAGCAGGGCCGTGGCCTGAAGGCGCTCGATATAGGCCGCCTGGTGGACGCGCAGTACGGCGTCCAGCGGGGCAGGCTGCGCGGGCATACGTATGAGGCCGGACAACATGCCGTCGCGTTGGAGGAGATCCCAGGCATGTTGCAGGCGATGGGAGTTCTCCGGATGGCCCTCCAGCGTGTGGAGGCAGTGGTTTGGGTCGTAGGTAATGGCGGTGCGGCTCATACTTGTTCTACACGGATAAGAGTGGGGCGAAAGCCCTGGCGATGGCTGCGCGGCCTATCCTTGCGCGGTCTATGACGGCGCGGCTCAATAGCGCGCGTTCTATGACTGCGCGGTGAAGCGCGGATGAAAATGGTGTACCGTCTCATAGGTGGCGGGCCGGGAGCTTTCGCCGCCGGCGCGCGCCTGTTGCATGTCAAAGTGCAAGTCGAAGTGAAACTCATCCGTGCCGGTGGCGCGGATGCGGTCGTAGAGCGCCGGCGGGCGGCTGCTCTGCACGGGCAGCGTGGCGTGCAGCGTGTCGCCGTCCCACACGAGGCTGAGGCTGCCGTCGCCCGTGGGCAAATCGAGCAGCGCCCACCACTCCAAAAAAACTGACGGCTCGACCTGCCAGGCGTCGCCTTGCCGTCGCAGCCCGCACACGGCCCACAGCATCTCGCCCGCCAACTCGATGCCCGCCAACGGGTCCGCAAAGTCCCAGGGGCGGTCGGCGTGAAAGCGCCAGCCGCTGCGTGCGCGCCACTGTGCGGGGTCGTAGGGTGCAGGCTGC
>JBBSBO010000302.1:0-4507 GCA_038251215.1 Caldilineales bacterium | reverse complement strand
GAAAGGCGTAACCACACCAAAGTCACCATTGACTGGCACTTTACGACCGCCGACGCTCGCATCAAGCTCAAGAAGCTCTATCCGGTCCTAAAAGAGCAAAATACTGCCTAACTAACCACTAGGGGCGGGAGTCAATCTTTGCGACAAGTTCAGCACCTTGGGCGCGACAGGACTTCACTGCCCCTGACTCTGTAATCCCGCACAACCAGGATTACCACATCGGGGACCATCATACAAGGGCGCAAAGAACGCAAAGAAAAGCCAACAGCAAGAAAAAAAGCAAAGGCCGCAGAGAGCGCTGGCTGTACTCTGCGCTCTCTGCGGTAGATTTTTTGTTTGCAAGTCTCCCTGGCTACGGCCCTGGGATCACGTCCAACATGCGCCCGTCGGCGGCGAACCAGCCGCACGGACACTCGGCGCGGGGGGCTTCGTCGGGCAAGGTCACGGGCGCAGGGGGTTGGGTAAACAGGACCAAAGGCAGGCTCACACGCATGGGCAGCAGCAAGGTCTGCTCGGCGTCAAGCTTCGCCGCTTCCTCGCGGGCGGCATCCAACTCTGCGAGCGCCGCGTCGGCTGATGCCGCGGCGCTCCACGACTTGCCGACCTGGCGCAGCGGGATGCTGATGAGGCTGCTGCTTGCCAGGCGGCTCACGCGATAATAGTAGATCGTCGCCGGGTAGGTTGTTCTGTAGATCTGCTCCAGTAAATCGGACGAGCAGCCGCCATTCTGCATGCACGGATCATAGGGCACGCCCGGCGGCACGAAGTACTCCGGCGCCCCCAGCGCGTTCACCGGGCCGAGCTGCCGCAGGTAACTGCCGCCGCCCATGTCGGCATCCAGCCACTGCGCGCCCAGCGGCAGCCCCTGTGAGATGGTTTGGTCGACCCCCAGGCCGCCGTTGCTCATCATGCGGTAGGTGCCGCTGCCCGGCAGCCGGATGTTCATATCGACCTGGCCCCCCACATACGCGCTGACGGGCGTCGGCGGGTAGTTAAACCACACGTAGTCCGCGCCTTCCGGGACGTGGAGGGCCGGCTTCTCGTGCCGCCCGCCGTAGCGTGAGGCCATCTGTTTGGCCAACGCAGAAATTTTGCCCGCGTCGCCTGCCCCGATATAAGAGTGGAAGTTGAAGCTTTGGCTGCCCAGCACTTCCACCGCGATCTGCTGCGGCGAGTTGAAGACGAACTCGGCCGTCAGCCCGCTCAGGCGGCCGCGCGCGTAGACGGTGCAGCCCATGTTGGCGGGTATCTTCAAAGCGCCGTTGGCGACAAACTGGGTGGGCGGTTTTTGATCTTCATAGGCCTCATAGCGCGAGCCGCCGGCGTTGCCGCTGGGCTTCACCAAGCCGGTGTGATAGAGCCACACACCCACGATCTGGTTGGTGATGTCGCGCCCGTTCGAGAAGAGGCGCATCTGCGATTCGGGCACGCTCAACGGCCATTCGTCATAAAGGGCGCGCTTGCCTAGGCAGTTGATCTGCGTTAATACTTGGCCGTCGGGTAACGGATCAGGATAGCGCGGCGAGACGTCGACCGTGATCGTCACGCGGTCGCCGTCGCGGCTGCCGCTGCGGTAGCGCAGGATGCCGCTGCCGCCGGTGAAGACCAGGATGCTGCCGCGCAAATGCTCGTCGGGCACTTGCCCCACCAGGTCGACCACGCTCAGCGCGCGCGGCTCCAGCCAGTCAATGGCCGCAATTTCCGCAGCCGTAGCGGGCATCGCCTGCGGCGGCGTGGAGGCGACGGTGGCAGGGTCGACCGTGACGGATTCAATCATGGCGGGGTCAACCATAGCGGAGTCGACGGTTGGCTCTTGCGCATAGGCGGGCAACGGCGCCGCGGTGGCGCAGATCATCAGGAGAAAGAGGAGGGTGTGGCAGAGTGAGCGTCGGCGACTGCGGACAAGCGGCGCCCGCCGGGCTGCTATGTTCAGCATCGATTGCGCTTCCTTTGGGTATTCGCCTGGCCCCAATGGCCGGACACACGTGATACCCTTAGGATAGCAGAAATCGTACTCTTTTTAACGGACAAATGGCGGACGCAAGCTGGGCTATTTGTCGATTGTCAGGCTACGCCCGACCGACGCAGGCGTGACGAGGCGCATTATCCTCCGTGCGATCCCCGGCGCGGGCGGCGCGCCGTCGCCAGGCGCAGGGCCGGGTGCAGCTCCTCGGCGCGCAGCAGCGCCGCCATGCCCAGGTACACCGCAGCCGCCAACGCCATGCCGCCCAGCGCCGTCACCCAGGCCTGCCGCCACGGCCCCGCCGCCATCGTCAGCCAGATGCCCAGCGCGCCCGCCATCACCGCGGCCGCGGCGAAGCTGCGCGCCAGCGTCCCCGCCAGCCGCTTGCCGTCTAGCCCGCCCAGCTTGCGCCGCAGCAGCCACAGCAGCGCCGTCATCTCCAGCGTGGTGGCAACGGTGTTCGCCAGCGCCAAGCCGCCATAACCGAGCCGGCCCACCAGCAGCAGGCTGAGGCTGATGTTCAGGATCATGGCGCCCACGCCCGCCAGCACCGGCGTCCACGTGTTGTGCAGCGCATAGAAGGCGCGCACGATGATCTCCACGGCCGCGTGCGCCACCAGGCCCAGGGCGTAGAACTGGAGGGCATAGGCCACCATCTGTGTGCTGCGGCTGCTGAACTCGCCGCGCTCGAAGAGCAGGCGGATCACCGGCTCGCGCAGCACAAACAGCCCGACCGCGGCTGGGATCGTGAGGAAGAAGATCAGGCGCAGCAGTTGGCCAAAGGTGGCGCGCATGGCGTCGTCTTGCCCCGCCGCGATCTGCGCAGCTAGGGTGGGGAAGGAGGCCGTGCCGATCGCCTGCGCAAAGACGCCCAGCGGCAGCAGCATCAGCAGCCAGGCATAGTTGAGCGAGCTGAGGCTGCCCGCCGCCAGGCCGCTGGCGAGGATCGTGTTGACCAGGAAGTGCAGTTGCACAAAAAAGAGGCCGAGCACGCGCGGCCCCATCAGCCGCGCCACCTCCATCACGCCGGGGTCGCGCAGCGTCCAGTCCAGGCTATACTGCGCGTGACGCCGCGCCAGCCCGGGGAGCTGCACGAGTAGATGGCCCAGCGCGCCGAGCATCACGCCCACCACCAGGCCATAGATGCCCATGCGCGGGGCCAACAGCCACGCGCCCAGAATGATGGCGCTGTTGTAGACCACGGGCGCGGCCGCGGGCAGCAGGAAGTGCTGCAAGGCGTTGAGCGCGCCCATCACCAGCCCGCTCGCCCCGAAGACGACCGTGCTCACCATCATCCAGCGCATCAGGTTGGCGGTCAGTGCTTGCTGGTCGGGCGAGAAGCCCGGCGCGATCACGTACTGCACCAGCGGGCGCGCAAAAAGCGCGCCCAGCCCTGCCAGCACGACGAGCAGCAGCGTCATCAGGTTGAGCACGCGGCTGAAGAGCAGCCAGGCCCCGGCGCGGTCTTCGGCGACCCAGTACGTGGCGAAGGTGGGGATAAAGGCGCTGCCCAGCGCGCCGCCCGCCACCAACTGGAAGAGCAGGTCCGGCACGCGGAAGGCGGCCAAATAGGCGTCCAGCTCGGCGCTGGTGCCGAACTGCGCGCCGATGATCATCTCGCGCGCCAGCCCGGTGACGCGGCTGGCGACGAAGAAAAGCATCACCACCAGCGCCGCGCTCGCCATCTTGCCGCCGCTCAGGCCGGCTGTCGGTTGCGGACTTTCGACCGCGCGCGCCGTCGCGAGGACTGGGGGTGCGGGCGCGCCGGATAGGGGCGGCAGGTCAGCTGTGGGCAAGGCCGCTGCGCCTAGCCTGCGCGTGTTCCTTCACCAGGCCGGCGAAGCGCACAAAGAGCAGGTCGGCGTCGTGCGGCCCCGGGCTGGCCTCCGGGTGATATTGCACGCAGAAGACGGGGCGATCGCGCAGGCGCAGCCCCTCCACCGTGCCGTCGTTGAGGTTGCGGTGCGTGATCTCCACGTTGGCGGGCAGGCTTTCCTCTGCGACGGCGTAGTTGTGGTTCTGCGCCGTGATCTGCACATTGACCGCGCCCGTGTCGCTCACCGGCTGGTTGCTGCCGTGATGGCCAAACTTGAGCTTGTACGTGCTGCCGCCCAGCGCCAGGCCGATGATCTGATGGCCCAGGCAGATGCCGAAGGTGGGGATGCCCGCCTCCAGCAGCTCGCTCACCGCCTGCGCCGCATAGGGCACGCCTGCCGGGTCGCCGGGGCCGTTGCTGAGGAAGATGCCGTCCGGCTGCAAGGCGAGTACGTCGGCGGCGGATGTGCCCGCCGGCGCCACCGTCACGCGCAGCCCGTGGCTGGTGAGGCGGCGCAGAATATTGTGCTTGATGCCGAAGTCATACGCCACCACCAGCGGAGCCTGCGTCGCGTCGGCGTGAGTTTCGTTGCCTTGCGCCGCAGCATCCTCTGCCGCCTGGCGATACTCCCCCGGGCGATGCCCCGCCGCCACCGGCGTCCAGTCCACGTGCGTGCCGTCGACCCAGTGATACGGCTCCTGGCAGGTGACCTCCTGTACCAGGTCGCG
>JBBSBO010000301.1:0-4514 GCA_038251215.1 Caldilineales bacterium | reverse complement strand
CTCGCCGCGCAGGGCGGGCAGAAGCGAACGCGCCTCGAACGAGGCGGGCGGCTCCACGCCGGCTAGCTCGAGGATGGCCGGCCCCAGGTCCATCAACTGGCAGAGGCTGTCCACGCTGCGCCCGCCGGGGAAGCGGCCCGGAGACCACACGATCAGCGGGGCGCGCACGATGCTTTCGTACATCGTCCACTTTTGGCTATGGCCGTGGTCGCCGAGCGCGTCGCCGTGGTCGGAGGTGAAGATGACGACGGCGTTGTCGAGATAGCCCTGCTCGTCGAGCGCAGCCAGCAGGTCGCCCACCTTCTCGTCGATCATGGTCACGTTGGCGAAGTAGTAGGCGCGCTGGCGCTGGCGCTGCTCCGGGCTAGGGTTCAACTGATGCACGAGCGAGTCGTGGTCGACGTCGTGGTTGTGTTGGCGCATGGCGCGGAAGGGCGGCGGCTGGCTCGCCAGGTCCGCTTCTGTAACTTCGTCGATGGGCAGGTCGGCGTTTAGGTAGCGCTCGGCATAGCCGGGGACGGGGTCATAGGGCGGGTGCGGGCCGGGGAAGCCGACTTCGAGAAAGAGCGGGCCATCCGGTTGGGGCCGCGCGCGCAGCCACCAGGCGGCCATATCGCCCACGAACATGTCGGACTGGGTTTCCGGCGGCAGTTCCCACTCAAAGGCGCCGAGGCGCTCGGTGTAGTCGGCGCGCTGCCGGTAGAATTCGCGCTGCTGCTTGACCAGGCCGCGGGCGGCCAGCCCTTTGTCCCACTCGTCGAAGAAGTAGCGACCCTCGAGGTAGCGGTCTTTGTTCTCCACGACGTAGCGTTCGTGAAAGCCCAGCGGCGTGTTGAGCGGCCAGGTGTGCATTTTGCCGACGTTGACGCAATAGTAGCCCGCCTCCGCCAGGCGCTCCACCCAGGAGTGCGTCCAGCGGTCGCCGTTCTTGAGAATGCCGGTCGTGTGCGGGTAGTAGCCGGTGAAGAGGCTGGCACGCGAGGGCGCGCAGGAGGGCGCGGTGATATAGCAGCGCGTGAAGCAGACGCCTTCGCGCGCCAGCCGATCCAGGTTCGGCGTGTGCATGTAGGGAAAGCCGAGCGCGGCGATGGTGTCGTAGCGCTGCTGGTCGGTGATGATGAGGATGATGTGCGGGCGGCTGTCAGCCATGGGCTTGCTCCGATGGGGCAGGGCTGGGCGCGGCGCAGGCAAGCGGCTGGGACTGGTTCACTCGTCCAGGAACTCGCGGCGCAGCAGCGAAAAGAGGCGCATATCGTGGAAGTGGCCTTTGAAGAAGTCGTGCTCGCGCAGTGTGCCTTCTTCGCTGAAGCCCAATGCATGCAGCAGGCCGGCGGACGCGCCGTTCTCGACCATGACCAGGGCCTCGATGCGGTTGAGGCCGATCTGCTCGAAGCCGAATTCCAAGATAGCCTCGATGGCCTCGTACATGTAGCCGTGCCGCCAGTAGGCGCTGGCGAGTTCGTAGCCGATTTCGCCGCGATGCCGACGCAGCCACACGAATCCGCAGGTGCCGATCAGCAGGTTGTCCTCTTTGCGCGCTATGCCCCAGCGGATGGAGCGCTCCATCTCGAAGCCCTGGTCGAAAAAGTCGATCAGCTCCTGCGCTTGCTCGATGTCGGCGTACGGATAGAGGTCGTAGTAGCGCGTGACCAGCGGGTCGGCGAAGAGGGCGAAGATGGCGGGGGCGTCTTCGGGCATGATCTCGCGCAGGATCAGGCGCTCGGTTTCGATCTCCGGGAAATCGATGAAGAGCGGGTCAATCTCGTCGCCGGCGGAGCCGCCGGCCGCGGAGTTGCCTGCATGGATGAAGTTGCTGGGTTCGCGTGGGTCGTCGGCGTTGATCATGCGGCTCCGATCCGGGTTCTGTGTGCGATCTGTGTGCGCCTAGAGTAAGGGCAGCGGGACGACGCAGCGCTGCGCCAGGCTGCGGCTGACGGCTTCAGTGAACTCCATGTACTTGACGCCGTCTTGGAAGGTGGTGTGCGTGATCGGCTCCAGGCCGCGGATGGCGTTGATGAACTCCTCCTCCACGCGCCAGCCGCTGCGCTCATCGTCGCGCAAGGGGATGGGCATCAGCTCGGCGTCGCCGCGTTGGCCGCCGGTGAGGGCGTTTTGGCTGAAGCGCAGCGTGCCCTGCGTGCCGAAGAGCCAGGCTTCGGGCGCGCCCGCCAGCCCTGTGACCGAGGAGATCTGGATGTGCAGTTGCGCGCCGCAGGCCATGCCGGCGACGACGTCCAGGTGATCGGGGATGGAAGTTGCCTGCAAGAGGCCATCGGCGTTGGGGCGCATGGGTGCGAAGGTCTTGCCCAGGGCGCTGACCGCGGTCGCCGTCCCGGCCCAGCGCATGACGGCTTCGTACCAAATGCCCAGGCTCATGATGTTGAGGCCGCTGAGGTCGCGGTTCTGCCGCCAATGCAGCGGCGACTCGGCGTCGAGGAATTCGCCGCCGGCGCGCACCTCGATGGCGAGGAGGTCGCCGAGGAAGCCCGCGGCGAGCAGGCGTTGGATGGTCTTGTCGACGGCGAGCGTCATGGGCGACGGCACGATCTGGGCCACAAGGTCGGGGCGCGCGCGGGCTGCGTCGTGCATGGCGTGCGCTTCGACGGCGTTCATGGCCATGCGCGCTTCGCATAGCACGTGCTTGCTCGCAGCGAGCGCCGCCAGGGTGACAGGCGCGTGCATGTAGGGCCACGTGCCGATCACCACGGCATCCACGTTGGGCGCGGCGACAAGCTCTTGCCACGACGTGAAGACTTGGTCGATGCTGAACTGCTCGGCGACACGGGCGGACGAGGCGCGGCTGCGGTTGCACACGCCGGTAATCTCGACGCCCGGGATGGCTTGCAAGCCGGGGATATGGCGGGAAATGGTGTTGGCGCCGGCTCCGACAATGCCGATGCGGATGGGGTCACGGCTCATGCGTCGCTCCTTGGTTGATATGACAATCGGTTGGGTGAATGATAGCATAGAGGGGTCGAAACTCGAACCTGCGGTGCGTGGGCGAGTCGCCTGCGCAGAAGAAACAATCCCCCTTTCCAGGAAACCGCCAAAGGCGGCTTGACTATCATTCCCTTCAACCAAGCGGAGGAACGAGCAAGACTGAGTGCATTTAACGGGCTGGGCATGAACTTGGGGAACTTGGCGCGGCTGTCGGGCGCAGTGACGCGCTCAATCAGCGCCGAGAACTTCACGGGCGAGAAGGGCAAGGGCGGCATGGCGACCGAGGGTACGGGCGCTGTCGCCGCGCGCGAGCTGGGGCAGGGCTGGAAGGTGTCGCCCAGCATCAACGTAGCCGGCTCCACGACCGTCACCCTGGCGGACATCGAAGGGCCGGGCGCCGTCCAGCAGATGTGGATGACCGTCCATCCGCAGCATTGGCGGCAGCTTGTGCTGCGCTGCTACTGGGATGGCGAGGAGACGCCCTCGGTCGAGGTCCCAATCGGCGATTTCTTCGCCAATGGCTGGGGCGAACGCGCCCATATTACGTCGCTGGCGATTTGCGTCAACCCGGCAGGCGGATTCAATAGCTACTGGGAGATGCCTTTCCGCAAGCATGCACGCATTACGCTGGAGAACCTGTCGCCGGACGAGGTGCGCGGCTTCTATTACCAGATCAACTACACGCTGACCGATGTGCCGGACGATATGGCCTATTTCCACGCGCAGTGGCGGCGCAGCAACCCGCTGCCCTACATGCAGGACCACACGCTGCTGGACGGCGTGCGCGGCCAAGGGCACTACGTGGGCACGTACATCGCCTGGGGCGTCAACAACTGCAACTGGTGGGGCGAGGGCGAAATCAAGTTCTTTATGGACGGCGACCAGAACTGGGCGACGATCGTGGGGACGGGCACGGAAGACTACTTCGGCGGCGCGTGGGACTTCGAGTTCCCCAAAGGACAGTACTGCCCCTTCTCCTCGCCCTACAGCGGGCTGCCGCAGGTGATCATTCCCGACGGCCTCTATCGCAGCCAGCAGCGCTTCGGCATGTATCGCTGGCATATCGTCGACCCGATCCGCTTCCAGGAGGACCTGCGCGTCACGATCCAGGCGCTGGGCTGGCGTGCGGGGCTGGAGGGCAAGCGGCGCTATCTGCCGCTGCAGGATGACATCGCCTCGACCGCCTTCTGGTATCAGGCCGAGCCGCACGCGCCCTTCCCGCCGCTGCCGGACTTGAACGGGCTGGAAGTGATCTAGGCGGGCGTGCAGGGTTGCAGGGGGCAGAAAACGGTGCGGGCTGTCCGGCTCGCACCGTTTCTTATGGGGTCAACAGTTGTCGGCTATGGCCTTAGTCGCGCAGCAGCGCTGGAGATTTCACTGGCTCGGCCTTGAAATAGAGCCGTGTCGGCTTGGCTGACGCGTCCTATCCTATGCTACACTGCCGCTATAGATAAGACAGCAGCGACCTTGCTCGCTGCTGTTCTACTTTGAGCTTCCGTTTCTCCTGCCACTCTAGAGGATCTCCTTCCATGCAAGCTATCCAGACGTCGAATCTGACGTTGCCTTTGCCACAT
>JBBSBO010000300.1:0-4514 GCA_038251215.1 Caldilineales bacterium | reverse complement strand
TCAGGCCGCCATGATCGCGGCGGCGGTTCACCCAGCCCGCCAGGGTGACGTGTTGCCCCACATGTTCCAGGTTCAGTTCACCACAGGTGTGTGTCTTTAACATAGTCAATGAGTCCCCAGTGCTGCTGACGAGCGACGTGCTGATGGGCGACCTGCTGATGTGCGGACGATGGTCGCCATGATAAATTTACGCCATTATAGATGGCGCGGTGACGCAGTGCAATTCTCGTGCCGGCATCGGGCGGAACTAGGGCCGAATCCGGCAGCCGAGAATTTGATCGGCGGCGCGCCGCGGGGTAGAATACTCTTTATGCCTTTTACCATGCATGCCGCTTGGCTGCGTTCCGACGAGTCTGTTGCGAGTAGTCGCTTGTTTCTATGGGCCGAGGACCTCGACCTGTCCAACGGGGCCGGCAACGGCTTTCATGCTCCGCTGCGCGAATTGAGCCGGGGCGAGCCAAGTCCAGCCAAGGGCGCTAACGGACGCCAGCGTGCGCCCAAGATCCCCTCACATCCCGGACAGGCGTCGATTGGACAGGTGCGTTCGGCCCTGACCACGACCTTCAGCAGCGTCGAGCCGGCGGCGATGCAGCCCGCCAACGCCGTCGTGTGGCTGCCCAGCCAGGATGGCGCGCCGCTCTCGCGGCGCAATGTCTTCCGCTCGGCCGCGTCCGGCAACGGGGGACATGCCGGCGGAGCGGCTTCGAGCGCTGCGCCCGGCCCGGCGGCGCCTGCGCTGATGCCGTGGCAGGTGACGGGGTTGGCGCTGGCTCCGATGGCCGCGCTGGCCTTTTTGAGCCACCTTACGCTGCAACCCACGCGCGGCCAAGAGAGCGAGAGCGTCTCGTTTCAGCGTGTGCGGCTAGGGCACGACCTTTCGTTCTGGAGCAACGCGGCCAAGTTCACGCTCGAAATATTGGTGGGGCAGCACTATCTGCCCGGCCTGCGCTCGCAGCGGGCGGGCCAGTTGGAAGGGCGCTGGCAGCCGTTGTGGCTGGACCCGCGCACGGAGCAGCGGCGCAGCCGGCTGGTGGCGGCGATGCCGCCTGTGTGCCGCGCCTATAACCTGGACGACCCCGCGGCCGCGCCGCTGGCCGCGGAGCTGATCGATCACTTCGTCTCCACGCTGGTCGACGTTGCGATCCGCGAGTGGACGGACGACGATGCGATCGCAGGTGCGGCGTCGACGCCGTCGCTGGCTTGGGTGCGCAGTCTGCTGGGCGAAGATCGCCGCGTGGCGCTGCCGCCGCAGCCCAGCCATGAGCTGTATCAGGAATGGCATCAGTGGGCGGAGCAGCTCTATGTCGTGCGCGATGCCAACTTCCGTATTTGCTTTGTCTTGACCGAACCGCGCCGGCCCCAGGATGCTGCGACGCCCAGCGCAGCCGCATTCTCCAACAGCGAGGAATCCGCCTGGCATCTGCACTACTATTTGCAGGCGCGCGACAATCCTAGCCTGATGGTGTCGGCGGCTGAGGTGTGGGAGGCGGCGCGCGGCTTTGTGCGCGCCGGCGGGCGACAGATCGACCAGCCGCAGGAGCGCTTGCTGGCGGGCCTGGGCGTGGCGAGCCGTCTGTTCGCCCCGCTGGAGCGCAGCCTGCGCAGCCCGCAGCCGGAAATGAGCCTGCTCTCCACCGAGGAAGCTTACCAGTTTCTGCGCGAGGTCGCCCCGCTGCTGGAGAGCAGTGGCTTTGGCGTGATCCTGCCGCGCTGGTGGCACGCCGAGCCGCGTATGCGCCTGGGCTTGCGCCTGCTGCTCTCCGGCGCCGACGAGTACGGCATGGACGAGTACGGCACGGCTGAAGCAGCGTGGGAGGACGACGTCCCCAGCGGCCTGGGGCGCGCGGCGCGGCGCAAGCGCCCAGGCGGCGCGCAGGGCGGCGACCTGACCTATAACTGGGAGCTTGCCCTGGGCGGCGAGGCGTTGACCCGCGCCCAGTTCGAGCAGTTCACGGCCATGCGCACGCCCTTGCTGCGCCTCGATCAACGCTGGGTGGAGTTGGACCCGCAGCAGGTGGAGGCGGCCAAGCGTTTCCTCGCCGAGCCGAAGCCGGCAGGGCGCATCAGCCTGTTGCAAGCCGTCAAGCTGGCGCAGCGCTATCAGACGGCGGAGCCGGCCCAACTGCTGGACAGCGGCGAGCACGCCCTTGCCGGCGACAGCGCGATGGGCGCGGGCAACGACTTCGCGCAGCTGCCGGATGCGATTCTGCCCTCCAGCGCCAGCATCGAGTCGCTGGCGCTGGAGGACGTGGTCTTGACCGGCTGGGTGCAGGAGGCGCTGGAGCGGCTGCGCACCTACAGCCCGGTGGACGCCGCCATCGAGCCGCCCGGTTTTGTGGGCGAGCTGCGCCCTTATCAGCGTCGCGGCGTGGGCTGGCTGGCCTATCTGCGCCGCCTGGGGCTGGGCGCCTGCTTGGCGGACGACATGGGGCTGGGCAAGACGATCCAGGCGATTGCGCTGCTGCTGGTGGTGCGCGCCGAAGGCGAAGCCGCGGGCGAAAAGCCGCCGGCGGGGCTGCTCATTTGCCCCACCAGCGTGGTCGCCAACTGGCGGCGCGAGATCGAACGCTTTGCCCCACAATTGACCGCGCTGGTGCATCACGGCAACACGCGCCTCGGCGGCGCCGAGTTCGCCGAGGCCGTGGCGTCCGCCGACCTGGTGATCACGAGCTTCGGCACGGCGCGCCGCGATGTGGAGCTGCTCACCCAGTTTGAGTGGGGCGACCTGATCCTGGACGAGGCGCAGAACATCAAGACGCCCACCGCTAAGCAGACGTTGGCCGTGCGTCGTTTGCGCGGGCGCAACCGCGTGGCGCTCACGGGTACGCCGGTGGAGAACCGCCTGTCGGAGCTGTGGAGCATTATGCACTTTCTTAACCCCGGCTATCTCGGCGCGCAAGAGGCGTTCCGTCGCCACTACATCGTGCCCATTGAACGCTATAACGAGGAGGAGCGCACCCAAGAGCTGCGCCGCGTGGTGCAGCCCTTCTTGCTGCGCCGCCTGAAGTCCGACCCGACGATCATTTCGGACTTGCCCGAGAAGAACGAGATGATCGTCTATTGCTCGCTTTCGCCGGAGCAGGCGGCGTTGTATGAAAAGACCGTGAACGAGGCGCTGGCCCAGATTGGCCGCTCCGACGGCATTCAGCGGCGCGGCATGGTGCTGGCGCTGCTGACCAAGCTCAAGCAGATCGCCAACCATCCCGCGCACTTCCTGAAGCAGGAAGGTCCGCTGGCTGGGCGCAGCGGCAAGCTGGCGCGCTTGACCGAGATGATGGACGAGGCCCTCTCCGTGGGGGACCGGGCGCTGGTCTTCACGCAGTTTGTGGAGATGGGTCACCTGCTCAAGCGCCATCTGGTGGATACGCTGGGGGTGGACGTGCTCTTCTTGCACGGCGGTACATCCGCCTTGCAGCGCGACAAGATGGTGCAAGCCTTCCAGGGCGAGGACGGGCCGCCCGTCTTTGTCTTGAGCTTGCGCGCGGGCGGCTTCGGGCTTAACCTGACCGCGGCCAACCATGTTTTCCACTATGACCGTTGGTGGAACCCGGCTGTGGAAAACCAGGCGACCGACCGCGCCTTTCGCATTGGCCAACTGCGCAATGTGCAGGTACACAAGTTTGTGACCGCAGGCACCTTGGAAGAGAGCATCCACGACCTGATCGAGAGCAAGCAGTCGTTGGCGGAGTCGGTGGTGGGCAGCGGCGAAGAATGGCTGACCGAATTGGATACGGACCAACTGCACAACTTGCTGGCTCTGCGCTACGATGCGATTGAAGACGAAGCGGCGGAAGACTCGACGGAAGAGCTGGCAGAAGATCGGGCCGGCGAAAGAAGATGAGCGTGAAGCAACCGCGCGGACAAGATGGGCGCTGGTGGTCGCGGCGTTGGCGGCAATGGCTGGCGGAGCGCGGCATCGCCGCGCAGGCGCACGCGCCGGGCAAAGGCGCACGCATCAAGCGCCTGGAGGCGTTGCCGGGCCGCGTCAGCGCCACGCTGCAGCCGCAGGCGGGCAACCCTTGCACCGTCGAGATCGGTATCCCCACCTGGACAGAGGACGAGTGGGCGCGCGCCCTCGAGACATTGGGTCACCAAGCGCTGTATACGGCTCACCTCTTAGCCGGCGACCTGCCGCCCGACCTGGAGCGCGGTTTGGCTCAGGCGGGCGTGTCGCTGCTGCCCGCGCCGCAGGAAACGATCGAACAGTCTTGCTCCTGCTGCGCACGCACGAACGCGCCTTGTGAGCATGTGACCGCGGTCTATTTGGCCTTAGGCGACATGTTGGTGGATGACCCGTGGCTGCTGTTGCGCCTGCGCGGTCGCGACCAGCAGCAGGTGCTGCGTTCGTTGCGCATGCGCCGCGAGCGCGACGGCGAAAAGACGAACGGCAGGTCGACGCCCGTGCAGCCGGATACAGCTCTCGCCCCAGGCGAACGACAGGGCGCGACCGCGCTGGGCGCGGCGGAAGCGCCGGAATCGCTGGAGGCCGATGTGGCCCGCTTCTGGGGCAGCGC
>JBBSBO010000299.1:0-4514 GCA_038251215.1 Caldilineales bacterium | reverse complement strand
GTGCGACAGCTTGCAGCGCTGGGGACCATCCGCCGCGCGCACAAAGGACGTTCCTATGTTTGATCTTGCCTGGCTCATCATCGCACTGCCCGCGGCCGGCCTGCTGCTCAACCTCTTCTTAGGCCCCAAGCTGGGCAACCGGCGGGTGGCAGCTCTCGCCTCGACCGCGGTGGCGCTCGCCTTCGTTGTCGCCGCTTGGCTCACGCTGCAAATGTGGAGCCTGCCGCCCGAAGAGCGGACCTACACGGTCATGCTGTGGGACTGGCTCACGATCGGCTCCTTCCACGTGGCGGCGGCGCTGCTCGTGGACCCGCTCAGCCTGACCATGGCGCTGGTGGTCACGGGCATCGGCGCGCTGATCCACGTCTACTCCATTGCCTACATGGAAGGTGACGAACATTACCAGCGCTTCTTCCTCTACCTGAACTTCTTCATCTTCGCCATGCTCATCCTCGTGCTCAGCGACAGCTTCCTGGGCATGTTCGTCGGCTGGGAGGGCGTGGGCCTGGCTTCTTTCCTCCTGATCGGCTTCTGGTTCGACCGCCGCGATGACAGCTACGGCGCCTATGCCGATGCGGGCAAGAAGGCCTTCCTCGTCAACCGCATCGGCGACTTCGGCATGATCGTGGCGATGATCGCCATCTGGACCGCAGCGGGCAGCCTCACCTTCACCGACGTCTTCGCCGCGGCCGAGCACGGAGCCTTCACCGTGGGCGCGGCGACCTTTATCTGCCTGCTCCTGCTGCTGGCGGCGACAGGCAAGAGCGCCCAGATCCCACTCTTTGTGTGGCTGCCCGATGCCATGGCCGGCCCCACGCCCGTCTCCGCGCTGATCCATGCCGCCACCATGGTCACCGCCGGCATCTATATGATCGCGCGCACGCACGCCCTCTGGCACCTGGCCCCCAACGCCGCCCTCACCGCCGCCTGGATCGGCGCGCTGACCGCGCTCCTGGGCGCCAGCCTAGCCCTGGTGCAAACCAACCTCAAGAAGATCCTGGCCTATTCCACCATCTCGCAGCTGGGCTTTATGATGTTGGGCGTGGGCGTGGGGGCCTATGGCGCGGCCATCTTCCTGCTGGTGGCGCACGCCTTCTTCAAGGCGCTGCTCTTCCTGGCGGCGGGCAGCGTGATGCACGCCACGCATGACGAGCTGGACATCCGCAAAATGGGCGGGCTGCGCCACAAGCTGCCCACGACCTACCGCACCTTCCTGATCGGCGCTATCGCCTTGTCCGGCATCCCGCCCTTCGCCGGCTTCTTTGCCAAGGACGCCGTGCTGCTGGGCACGCTCATGCGCCAGCCGCTGATCTACGCTATCGGGTTGTTCACAGCGCTGCTCACCGCGACCTATGCCTTCCGCGCCGTCTTCATGACCTTCTTCGGCAAGCCGCGCGATCAGCACCTCTACAACCACGCGCACGAAAGCCCGGCGACCATGACCATCCCGCTATGGATTCTAGCGGCGCTTTCCGTCTTCGGCGGCCTGATCAACCTGCCCTTCGTCCTCACGCTGGAGAAGTGGCTGGAGCCGTCGCTGGGCATGCATAGCGAGCCGGGTCTGGCCATGGAACTGATCTCCTTGATCCTGGGCATCTTGGTTGCCGCCTTCGGGCTGACGATCGCCTACGCCTGGTACATCCGCGACGAGGAATGGCCGCGGCGCATGGCCAGCGTCTTCGATTCGCTCCAGCCTGCCATCCGGCACAGATGGTACTTCGACGAGTTCTACGCCAACCGCGTCGTGCTGCCGCTGCGCCGCATGGCCGATTGGCTGGCGGAGACGGTCGACCGCAAGTTCATCGACGGCACGGTCAACGGCATCGGGCGCGTGGCCCTGGCTGTGGGCGACGAAACGCGCAAGCTGGAGAACGGCGCCATCCCGTCCTATGCCCTCAGCATTGTGCTGGGCGTCGTCGTCCTGATCGCCTATCTCGTGTTCAGCATCTAGCGCAACGCGCACGCGCCGGGCGATGCATATCATGCAGCCCGACGCCATCAATCGGCGCTGCCGGCGCCTAGCCGCACCAAGACCAGGGTAGACCCGCCATGCCTTTACCGATCCCGAACCTCCTATCGATCATCACCTTTCTGCCGCTCGTCGGCGCCGCGGTCGTCGCCCTTACCGCCGGCGACCGCGCCAAGAAACGGACGGCGCTGGGCTTTTCGCTGCTGACCTTCGCCGTCAGCCTGCTGTTGTGGGTGAACTGGCAGAGCGGCGCGGCGGGCATGCAGTTCGTGGAAGATCTGCCCTGGTTCCCGGCCTACGGCATGACCTATCTCATGGGCGTGGACGGCATCAGCCTCTTCATGGTGCTGCTCACCACGCTGCTCATGCCCATTGCCATCTACTTCAGCAACCTCTATGTGGAGGAGCAGCCGGGGCTGTATCTCGTGCTGATGCTCGTGCTGGAAACCGCTATGATCGGCGTCTTCCTGGCGTTGGACCTGGTACTCTTCTTCGTCTTCTTCGAGTTTAGCCTGATCCCCATGTACCTGCTGATCGGCAAATGGGGCGGCGGCAACCGCGTCTACGCCGCGCTCAAGTTCTTCGTCTACACGTTCGCCGGCTCGGCGCTGATGCTGGTGGCGATCCTGGTCGTCTACTTCAACACCGGCACCTTCAACATCCTGGAGATGAACGCGGCCGGCCTCAGCCCGCAAGTGCAGACATGGGCCTTTCTGGCCTTTGCCCTGGCCTTCGCCATCAAGGTGCCGATCTTCCCCTTCCACACCTGGCTGCCCGACGCCCATGTCCAGGCCCCCACCGCAGGCTCCATCATCCTGGCGGGTATCCTACTCAAGATGGGCACCTATGGCTACCTACGCCTCGCCATCCCGCTCTTCCCCGAAGCCGCGGCGCGCTTCGGCCCGTGGATCGCAGGCCTGGCTGTGATCGGCATTCTCTACGGCGCGCTGGTCGCACTGGTACAAAAGGACCTGAAGTCGCTCGTCGCCTACAGCTCGGTGGCGCACCTGGGCTTTGTTATGCTCGGCATCGTGGCGCTCAACCACCAGGGCATGAGCGGCGCAGTCTTGCAGATGGTCTACCTCGGCCTCAGCACGGGCGCCCTGTTCCTCATGGTCGGCCTGCTCTACGAGCGCCGGCACACACGCATGCTCGAGGACTTCGGCGGCCTGTGGAAGAGCGTGCCCGTCTTTAGCGGCTTCTTCCTGGTCGTCGTCATGAGCAGCGCGGCCCTGCCCGGCCTCAACGGCTTCGTCGGCGAGTTCTCGATCCTGCTCGGCGCCTATGCCGCTTGGCCTGTCTTCGCCATCCTCGCCTCCGCCGGCGTCATCCTGGCGGCGTGGTATCTGCTCACGGCCTTCCGCCGCATTGTGCAAGGCCCGCTGACCAACCCGCAGAACGAAGCGGCCCATCTACCGGACCTGCGTCCGGGCGAGGTAATGATGCTGCTGCCGCTGGTGCTGCTCTTCTTCCTCATCGGCCTCTTCCCGAATCTCTTCCTGGACAAGATCAACCCGTCCGTCGAATCTCTGCTCCAGAAGCCAGCCATTGTCATGAAAGTCGAGCGCTGACCCATGCCGGATGTCGCAAGCCTTGCCATCAACCTGGAGGCGGTCCTGCCGGAGCTTATCATGGTCGTTGCCGCGCTGGCGGTGATGGCGGTCGATATGTTCGGCAGCGAGCAGCGGCCTGCCCTGCGCCGCAGCCTGCCCTGGCTCACGCTGGCGGGCATGGCCGTGGCGGCTCTGTCCAGCGCCTGGCTGTGGAGCCGCCCGCTCGTCACCTTCCAGGGGATGGCCGCCTCGGACCACTTCTCGCTGACGCTGAATTTCGTGATCCTCACGGCGGCCGCACTCGCCATCCTGGTAGGCGTCAACGCCATCCCCCTGGTCAACAAGCAGACCGGCGAATACTACACGCTGCTGTTGCTGGCCTCGGCGGGCATGATGATGATGGGCAGCGCCATCGACCTGATCGTCGTCTTTCTGGCGCTGGAGATCTTCTCGCTGGCCCTCTACATTCTCAGCGGCCTCGATCGCAACAACCCGCGCAGCACGGAAGCCAGCATAAAGTACTTCCTGCTCGGCGCCTTTGCCAGCTCCTTCTTTGTCTACGGCGCTGCGCTGCTCTACGGGGCGACGGGCAGCACGCGCTACGCAGAGATCGGCCAAGTCCTGGGCAGCGGTCAGGGCGACCTCTATCTGCTCTACTTCGGCCTGGGGTTGTTGATCGTGGGCTTCGGCTTCAAGATCAGCCTGGTCCCCTTCCACATGTGGACGCCGGACGTCTATCAAGGCGCGCCGACGCCGGTCACCGCCTTCATGAGCGCGGGCACCAAAGCGGCAGGCTTCGCCGCGCTGATCCGCATCCTGCTCGTCGCCGTGCCCTCGCAGCAAGAGACGTGGGCCTGGCCTCTGGCGATCATCGCCGTCATCACCATGACGTTGGGCAACCTGTCTGCGCTGCGCCAAAGCAGCCTTAAGCGCATGCTCGCCTACTCCAGCATCGCCCATGCCGGCTATGTGCTGGTGGCGCTGGTCCCCGG
>JBBSBO010000298.1:0-4517 GCA_038251215.1 Caldilineales bacterium | reverse complement strand
GTCGATCACCTTGTCGAGGTATTCGATGCCCTCGATGGCGTCATGCTTGCCGGGGCGATCCTTGGCGCGATACATGAGCTGCGCCAGTCTCTTGTAGAGCACCTCCACGACTAGGGTGGACTTGCCGCTGCCGCTGACGCCGGTCACGGCGATCAGCTTGCCCAGGGGCATGCGCACGTCGACGTCCTTGAGGTTGTTTTCGGCCGCGCCGCGAATCTGCAAGTAGTTGCCGTTGCCCTCGCGCCGCTCCGCCGGCACTTCGATGCGCCGTTCGCCGCGCAGGTAGGCCGCGGTGAGGCTCTTGGGGCAGTCGAGGAAGGTGGCTTGCGGCGCCGAGCAGACAACCTCGCCGCCATGTTCGCCCGCGCCCGGCCCCATGTCCACCACCCAATCCGCCGCGCGGATGGTGTCTTCGTCGTGTTCGACGACGAGGACGGTGTTGCCCAGGTCGCGCATGCCCATCAGCGTCTCGATCAGGCGGGCGTTGTCGCGCTGGTGCAGGCCGATGCTCGGCTCGTCCAGGATGTAGAGCACGCCCATCAACTGGCTGCCGATCTGTGTCGCCAGGCGGATGCGCTGCGCTTCGCCGCCGGAGAGCGTGCCCGCCGTGCGACTGAGCGTGAGGTAGTCCAGGCCCACGTTGACCATGAACTGGAGCCGCGCCGCGATCTCCTTGAGCACCTGCTGGGCGATGGTCGCCTGCCGCGCCGACAGGGGCGAAGGGACCAGGTCGTAGACGGAGGCGTGGCCGTTGCTTGCCGACTCGCGGTTGCCGTTGAGCATCGGCGCGTGGGGCGCGGTTGCCTCGTGCGCATGGCGGCCTTGCAGCCACTTGGCCCACTGCAAGCTGTCCTCCACCGCCATCGAGGTGATCTCGTGGATATTCTTGCCGGCGATGGTGACCGACAGCGCCTCGGGGCGCAGACGCTTGCCGCCGCAGGTGGGGCAGGGGCGCACGCTCATGAACTCTTCCAGCTTGCTGCGGATGTAGTCGCTAGTCGTCTCGCTCATGCGCTTCTGCAGGTTGGGGATGACGCCGCTGTAGCCCGTCTCATAGTAGCGCGTCTCGCCGGAGGTGGCGCGGTAGCCAATGCGTATCTTGCCCTGCTTGCGCGGCAGGCCGTGCAGAATGATGTCGCGCTGCTTGGCGCTCAACTCGCGCACGGGCACGCGATAAGGGATGGCATGTTGGCTGCACAGCGCTGCCAGGATCTGCTGATAGTAGCTGTCGCTGTCGTCGCCGTTGTTGCTGCCGCGCCGCCAGGGGATAATGGCGCCGTCTTTCAGGCTCAGCTCCTCGTCCAGGATCAGCTCCGGGTCGAACTCTTGCAGCGAGCCGAGGCCGGTGCAGGTGGGGCAAGCGCCGTGCGGGCTGTTGAAGGAGAAGGTGCGCGGCTCGATTTCAGGCAAGCCGGCTCCGCACTTGACGCAGGAAAAGTGCTCGCTGAAGGTGCGGTCGTGCGGGTTGTCCGGGTCGGTCACGTCGGCGGCGATCAGCACGCCTTCGCCCAGGCGCAGCGCGGTCTCCACCGAGTCGCTGAGGCGGGTCAGGTCCGTGCCGCTGGGCGCCGAGGCGGCGGCGTCGTCGCCGCCGCCGTCCTCAGTGCTGCCGGGCTGCGGTTGGCGCACGACCAGGCGGTCGATCACCGCTTCGATCGTATGCATCTTGTAGCGGTCGAGGTCCGGCGCTTCGTCTACCTCATAGATTTCGCCGTTGACGCGTACGCGGGCATAGCCCTGGCGCTGCAAGTCCTCGAAAACACTCTTGTGGACGCCCTTGCGGTCTTTGATCAGCGGGGCGAGGATCAACAGGCGCGTGCCTTCGCCCATCTCCATGATGCTGTCGACGATCTGTGTGGCGGTCTGCTGCGCAATCGGCTCGCCGCATACCGGGCAGTGGGGTTTGCCCACGCGCGCAAAGAGCAGGCGCAGGTAGTCGTAGACCTCCGTCACCGTGCCCACGGTGGAGCGGGGATTGCGCCCCGCGCCTTTTTGGTCGATGGAGATGGCGGGGCTGAGACCCTCGATCTGGTCGACGTCGGGCTTTTCCATCAGGCCGAGGAACTGGCGTGCGTAGGCCGAGAGCGACTCGACGTAGCGCCGTTGGCCCTCGGCGTAGATCGTGTCGAAGGCTAGGCTGCTCTTGCCGCTGCCGCTCAGGCCGGTGATCACCACCAGCTTGTCGCGGGGGATCTCCAGGTCCACATTTTTCAGATTATGTTCACGTGCGCCGCGCACGATCAATTTGTCAAGTGCCATTGCCACCCATCCTCGCGCTAAGCATGTCAGCCATGCGAACGTCTGTTCTTGCCCTTGCATTGTACGCCAATCGCGGGCTGTCCGTCAATCGCCTGGCGGACCAATTTTGGCGCATCTTTTCATTGTATAGGACTGCCGCCGTGTGTCTGTAACATCATCGCGAATATCCTCGTAGGCGGGTAAACCGACAGCTCAAATCCATGTTTTATCCGCGTCGATCCGCCCAATCCGCGCCCTCCGCGTTCTGTTTTCCCCATTGACTCCCCGAACCCCCGAACGCATAAGGCGCCTGACCGAGTTTGCGCTCGCTGTCAGACGCCTTAGGGCATCAGCTTCGGTTGATCGGTGGAGCAGGCGCCTACGGTCAGGCGGGCGGCAGCACCGTCGTGGTGTCGAGGTCGCTGGGCAGCTTGGACAGGATGTCGTCCGGCCGTGTGATGTCGGCTTCGCTGTTGCGTTGGCGCAGCCAATCGTCAAAGGCCTGGGCGCGTTCTTGCTGCAGCGTCCCCTCTTCGATGGGGCGCTCGGCGTCCTTCTCCAGCACTTGGATGATATGGTAGCCGAAGTCAGTGGCGACCGGCTCGCTGATTTCGTCGGGCGCCAGGGCGAAGGCCGCCTCTTCAAAGGCGGGCACCATCACGCCGCGACCGAACCAGCCCAGGTCGCCGCCGTTGGCCGCGCTGCCCGAGTCGTCGCTATACTCCTCGGCGAGGGCGGCGAAGTCCTCACCGTCGACCAAGCGTTGGCGCAGCGCCTGCGCCAGGGCCAGCGTTTCCGCATCATCGCGCGGGGCCGGCGTGGGTAGGGGCGTGGGAGCGCCCTCCGGCAGCGGCGTCGGCGTCAGGGTCGGCTCCGGCGTGGGGAAGCCTTCCGGCAGCGGCGTGGGCGACGGTTCGGGCGTCGTCACGCGCAGCAAGATGTGGCGGGCGTGGACCTGTTCGCCCGTCGCCGGCACTTGTTCTTGGCCGATGGCGTCTTGCAGCTTTTGGGTCAAGAGACGCACGCGGATCACCTCGCGGTACTCCGCCAGCGACATGTTGGCCACGTCCTTGAGGTTCTTCTCCAGCTCGCCAAGCCCCGTCTGGAAAGCGTCGTCGGTCAGGATGGGGCGTGTGGGCGCAGGCTCCGGGGTGGGAGCCGCTTCCGTTGCCGTCGTCGTGACCACGCTGCTGGCGTTCAGGGTGGGGACGGGCGTGGGCGTCCAGCCGGCGGCAGTCGCCGTGGCGGCGATGTCCGCTTCGGCGGTGGCAGTGGCTTGGCCCACGGTGACGGCCTGCTGGTTGGCTGCGACCTGCTCGCGCAGGGCGTTCTCCACTTCGTCATCGCTGACCGTGAGGCCGCGCACGGCGGCTTCTTGGCGAATGAGGTCCTCGTTGATCATCTGGTCGAGGGTTTGCACGCCGAGCGAGAAAGGACTGCTGAGCGTGCCCTCGAGCTGGGTGATCTGTTGGGTGAAGAAGCCCTGGCCGCCGAACTGGCGCTCCAGGTTCGTGTAACGCACGAGTTGGTTTTGCAGTTCGTTCTGTTGCAGGTGGACGCGCTTCCAGAAGGCGCGCGTCTGGATCTGCTCGCCTTCGACCGTGGCGACGGCGCTGTTGGGCATGATCACGAACTGATAGACGATGCCCGCTATGATGAAGATCGCCGCCAAAGCGACGGCAATGCCCGTGAACAGCATAATCTTGCGATTACGTTCCTGTTCGCGGGCGCTGTGATGCAACTGCTTGCGGGTTAGTTCCTTCGGCTCTTCCGCGCGACGATTCTTCCGCGAGGCCATGGCTTACCTGCGCCTTCGCACGATCCGAGTGTGGTCGGCAGTGTAGGGCAGCAAGGCCAGATGGCGCGCCCGTTTGATCGCGGTGACGATGCGTCGCTGCACTTTGGCCGGGACTTTGGTCTTGCGGCGCGACAGGATGCGGCCGCGGCGGTCGAGGAAACGCGACAGCAGGGGCACGTTCTTGTAGTCGATGTCGTCGACGCGCACGTCGTTGCCGATGCGACGGCCGCGGCCGCCGCGCTCGCGCTGCACATAGTCAGACGGGCCGGACACGTAGCGGGCGCTGGACTCGTCGTCGTCATCGCCGTCATCGCCGTCATCGTCGTCATCGTCGTCGTTGTCGTTGTCGACGAGCTTTTGCTTGTCGCCCGAACGACGCACGGTCGTCGCCAGTCGCTGACGACGTTCGACCGCATCGACCGCTTTGCGCGTCTGACAATCGTAACAAACCACAAAACAAGACAAACGGAAACACATTGCC
>JBBSBO010000297.1:0-4531 GCA_038251215.1 Caldilineales bacterium | reverse complement strand
TGCCCGATACCGATCTGCCCGTGTCCGCCATCTGCCTGGGCACGGGCGACATCGGCAGCAAGATCGAGCGCACGCGCTCATTTGAGATGCTCGACCTGTTTATTGAACTGGGCGGCACGTTTATCGACACGGCGAGCGTCTATGCCAACTGGCTGCCCGGCCCCACCAGCCTTAGCGAAAAGACCATCGGCGAGTGGCTGAGCCGCAGCGGCAAGCGCGCACAGGTCGTGCTTGCCACCAAAGGCGCGCACCCTGACCTCCAGACCATGCACGTGCCGCGCCTGTCGCGTGCCGAGATCGTACACGACCTGGACGCCAGCCTGCGCAACCTGCGCACGGACGTGATCGACCTCTATTGGCTGCACCGCGACGACGAGCAGCGCCCCGTGGCGGAGATCCTGCACACGCTGAACGAACAGGTGCAGGCCGGCAAGATCCGCTATTTCGGCTGCTCCAACTGGCAGGCGGCGCGCATTCGCCAGGCGCAGGCCTATGCCGCCGAGCATGGCTTGCAGGGCTTTCATGGCGACCAGATGCGCTGGAGCCTTGCCGTAATCAACCGCGCCGCCATCGCCGACGACACGATCGTGGCGATGAACGACGACCTGCGCCAACTGCACCTCGAGAGCGGGCTGGCGGCGATCCCCTACACGTCGCAGGCCAACGGCCTTTTCCAGAAGATGGCGGCGGGCACGGCGGAGCGCATGAACCCCAGCCAGCAAGCCGTCTACGCCTCGCCGCAAAACCAGGAGCGCTTGCGGCGCGTGCTGGCGTTGGCGCAGGAGCTGTCGCTTTCGGTCACGGCGGTGGTGCTGGGCTACTTGCAGTCGCAGCCGTTTGTGACGGTCCCCATTGTGGGCTGCCAGTCGCCGCAGCAGTTGGCGGACAGCGCCGCCGCGGGCGATGTGCAGCTGACCCCGGCGCAGGTCGCTTTCTTGGAAGGGGCGGCATAGCGCGCGCCGCAGGCGAGGAGATTGGCCTGGAGCCGTATCCGTGCGCTGTGCGCGGCGTCGTTATTCATAAGACAAGTCGGGCATACACCCTTCAATTTATCGGCAGTTGACGCGCCACAATGACTGGGGTATTGTGGAATGATGATTCCCGGGCTGAGCGAAACCGCCGTTCGCAATCAGACCACCGCGCAGTCGTTTTCGCGCGGCCAAGAATACTTCGAGCACGGCGCCGTGCTGTCGTTGACGCGCCGCGGGCGCGCGATCAAGGGCGAGGTCGAGGGCAACGAGTATACGCCCTACCAGGTGCGCATCGAGTTTGACGCGGGCGGGGTGACGGGCGTCTCGTGTACCTGCGCCTATTCGTGGCGCGGCTGGTGCAAGCACGTGGTGGCGGTGACGCTTGCCTGCGTCTATGCCGAGCCGGAATTGCCCGCCGCCTTCGAATCGCGTGAACTGCCGGCGGATCTGGACCGAGACCAGTTGCAGGCGGTGCTGCGCAATATGGCGGCGCGCAACCCCAGGCTGGGGCGTCAGATCCAACGCGAGATCGAACGGCTGCGCTGGGATAGTAGCCGCAGCCAGGAGGCGGAACCCGGCGACGCTAAGGAAGTTGAACGCCGCGTGGGCGCGATTGTGCATTCGCTGGACTATCTGCCCAGCGCCGAGGCCTATTGGTATGTGGGCGGCGTGATCGACCAGGTGCGCCAGGTGTTGGGCGAGGCGCAGCAAGCCCTGGACGAGTCGCGCAGCCAAGAGGCGCTGCAAGTGCTGGACGGGCTGATCGCGGCGCTGGTGGAAGAGTGGACGGTGCTCGACGATTCGGACGGCATCGTCAGCGAGTTCTGGTATGAACTGGACGAACCGCTGACGCAGGCGCTGCTCGGCGCGCAGCTCTCCCCCGATAAACGCAGCTATTGGGCCAATTCCCTCTACAGTTGGATCAACGAACTGGGCTACTACGGCGTCGACGACGCCTTTGATCGCGCCTTGATGGTGGCGGAAACTCTCGGCGAGGATGCAGCCCCGCTGCACACTTTGTCGACGCAGGAGCAGCCGCCTCCGCCGCCGCTGGTCGAGCCGCTGCTCAGCGTGCTGAACCGGCGCGGCGAAGATGAGCGCTATTTGGATGTCGCCAAGCGCTCCGGGCAGCGCATGGCCTATGTGCTCAAGCTGATCGAACTAGACCGCGTGAGTGAAGCGATTGAGTATGGCCACGACCAGGCATGGCCCGCCGGCGAGGCGCTGCGTATTGTGCAGGCGCTCGCCGCCACGGGCCGGCCGCAGGCGGTGCTGGCCTTTGCGCAGCAAGGCCTGTATGGACCGGGCGACAAGGTGGCGCTGGCGTTGTGGCTGCAGGAGTTCGCCGCCGGCCTGGAGCAGCGCGACTTAGCGCTGGAAGCGACCCTGGAAGGGCTGCAAGTCGCGCCCAGCCTCGACGCCTATCTGGCCTTGCAAGATCTGGCCGGCGAGCAGTGGTCGCAGGTGCGCAGCCAGGCGCTCAACGCGCTGCGCGCGCGCAATTACGGCTGGACCGAGCCGGGCTTGGTGGATATTCTGCTGCACGAGGGGCTGGTGGAGGATGCCATCGCCAAGATCGGCGACCGCCCCGACCCGCGCACGTTGGCGCGCGTGGTGGACAAGGCTATCCCCGTGCGCCCGGGCTGGGCCATCCGCCAGTCATTGTCGCAGGCCATGCGCATGATCGAGCCGGGACAGCCGCGCAATTATGCGCAGGCGGTGGAATGGCTGCGCCGCGCGCGCGATGCGCATCGCGCCGCCGGCCGCGATGCGGAGTGGCAAAAGTTCGTCGCTGAGCTGAAGACCTCGCCGCATGGTCGCAAGCGCAAGCTGATGGGGATGCTGGATAATCTCGGCTGAAAAAAGGGCAAACCGCAAAGGCGCAAAGAAAAGCAACAGCAAGAACAACAAAAAGCCTGAGGCGCGGAGGGCGCGGAGGAAAAGCAGAGCAGGGGCGGGCCTTGTGGCTGTCTCTTCGGACGATAAAAAGGGGAAGGCGGCGCAATCGACCTGCGCCGCCTTCCCCTTTGTTTTGCGCGTGATCCGGTGCGGCTAGGCGGGGACGAGGCGCAGGGTGATGATCTCGTAGGGCTTGGCGAAGAACTTGACGGTCTTGCCGGTCGCTTCCAGCTCGGCCCGGTTCTCTTCGAGCAGGTTGGCGCGGTAGGCCGCGGCTACGTCGAAGCCCGTGGTCAGCGTCACTTCGCCGCGCGTGCGCCGGCATTCGTAGAGGCGCACGATCAGGCCGTTGCCGTCCTGCGCGGCCTTGACCGTCTCGATCACGATGTTGGGCGAATCGACCGCCAGCAGGCTGATGGCATCGGCGGCGGCGGCCCCGCCACTCGCTGTGCTGCCCTCTGTGCGCACCGCCAGAGCCGGGTCGTTGAGGGCGTAGGCCGCGGCGATGGTCGCTTCGTTCCAGCGGCCCGCGTGCGGCAGGATGCTGTAGGCGAAGCGATGTTCGCCCTGGTCGGCTTCGGGGTCCGGCATGGTGGGGCTGCGCAGCAGGCTGATGCGCATCACGTTGTCGCGGATGTCGTGGCCGTATTTGCAGTCATTGAGCAGGCTGACGCCGAAGTCGCCTTCGCTCAGGTCCACCCATTTCTGCGCACAGGTCTCGAAGCGCGCCCAGTCCCAGCTCGTGTTGCGGTGCGTGGGCCGTTCCACGTTGCCCCACTGGATCTCGTAGGTGGCGGTGGGGGTGAGCACATCCACGGGGAAGGCGACCTTGAGCATGATGTGCCGCTCGCGCCAGTCGATGGTCGTGTCGAAGTCGAGGCGCGGGCTGTTGTGCGCCAGCGAGATGCGCTGTACGTACTCGCTGTGCAGCACGCGGCGGCGGATTTCCAGCGTGGCGCGCAGCGGGCCTTGCTCCACGACCGTCACGCTCTGCGCCGGGTCGGCGGCATAGACCTTGTCGTCGTAGAAGATGTCCACGTCCCACGCGTCCCAGTTGAGCGGGCGATCCTCGAAGGCCTGGAACTCGTTGGCGATGGCGCCGGCGGGCAGCAGCTCGCGGCCCGCGGCCTTGTCGTAGAGGCGGGTGATGTCGCCGGCTGCGTTCAGTTCCACGCGCAGGGCGCTGTTTTCCAGCAGCGTGGGCGAGGCTTGCAGGCCCGTTTGCGGCGCGGAGGCTGCTGCGCCGAGCTTGAGCGGGGTGACGCTGTAGGGCGGCAGCTCGCCGCCGTCGATCCAAGCGCCGTCCGCCGTAGCCTGCACCGCCGGCGTCGCGCCTTGCGCGCTGTGCAGGCCGCGCGCCTTGTCCCAGGCGCCGGGCAGGAAGATCAGGTCGTTGCGTGCGAAGCCGGTGGGGTTGACCAGCAGCACGTCGGCGTCCATCGTCGCGCCGGCTGCGGCTAGGGCCTGGCTGCGCACGCGCTCGCCGATCTCACGCACCTCGGCGTATTGCTCCTGCGACTCGACATACACATCGGTGATGCTGCTGCCGGGGATGATGTCGTGGAACTGGTTGAGGCAGACCAGCTCCCACGCCCGGCCTAGCTCTGTCAGCGGATAGTCATAGCCGGGGGCCACGAGCGAAGCCAGCGCGGCGGCGAACT
>JBBSBO010000296.1:0-4537 GCA_038251215.1 Caldilineales bacterium | reverse complement strand
GGCGGCGCGGCTAGAGGAGGCCCACGGGGTCCGACTCTGCGGGCAGCAACTCTGCCGGTGATTCCATCAGCAGTTCCGGCAGCGGCAGGATGTCCGGCGCTGTGCCCCGGATGGCTCCGCGCAGCCGTCGCCACACGGGCGCACCGCCCAGCGCCAGACCCAGCAGCCCCAGCAGCACGTCGCGGCTGCGGATGAGCAGGCTGAGGCCGACGCCCGCAGCCGGGTTCAGATCGAGGCGGCTGAGCGCCAGCGCCTGGCTTGCCTCCAGCGCGCCCAGCGCAGCGGGGAAGGGCAGCAGGATCGCCACGCGCGCGGCCAACAGCGCGGTGACGGCTTGGACAAACGACAGGTCCGTCTCCAGCATGGCAGTCATCAGCCAGAACTCGCCCACGATGCCAATCCAACTTAGCGTCGAGACTGCCAGCGCGGCGACGAAGGTGCGCGGGTGTGCGCGACACAGGTGAATGGCGTGGTCTTCGCCGGCGCGCAGGGTCTGTCTCCACGGCTTGGGCGCGTGCGCCGGGCCGGCTGCGCGCAATGCGGGCTGCCAAAGCCGGTCGAGGCGCGCCAGCAGGCCGCTGAGCGGATGCCTGCCCGCCCACAGCGCCAGGAGCGCCGCCAGCGGCAGGGCGAGCAGCGCGATCGCCGTCGCCATCAGTTGTGTCTGCTGCGCGGCGCTGAGGATGTCGCTGCGCACCACCAAGAGCGCGCCGGCGGCCAGAAAGAAGAAATTCACCAGCATTTCCAGCAGCTTATCCAACGACACGGCGGCAATCGAGGCGGCGTAGGATACGCCATGCCATTTGGCTACGGCGTAGACCTGGTACGGCTCGCCGCCGAAATGGGGGCCGGGCGTGAAGTAGCTGATGCCGAAGGCGGTGAGCCGGTAGCGCACCAGCGCCAGGAGCGGGATCGGGTAGCCTTGCGCGGCCAAGAAGAGCCGCCAGCGCAGCGTCAGCGTGACGAGGATCAGGCTATTGGCGACGATCAGGACCACGATCTCGCCCGGCTGCAACTGTTGCAGCGTGCCCCACACCTCGCGCAGCGACACCGAAGACAGGACCCAGCTCAGCAAGAGCAAGGCTGCGACCAGCGCCGGCAGACGCAGGGCGTACCCGCGCAGACCGCGTTGCCGGGGAACAGGCTGACGCATGTCGCTCATCGCAGGGCTGGGCCGCTGTCGCCCAGGCGGCGGTGCAGGATGCGCTCCTCCGGCTGCCACAGGGCATAGAAGCCGCTGCCGAAGTGGGCCACGAGGACTCCGCAGACCAGGACCCAGACGTTGCCGCTCCAGTTCAGGCCCGTGGCGGAGATATCCACAAAGGCGAGCGCGATCACAAAGAGCGCGGCCACGCGCCCGGCAATGCCTAGCGCGAAGAAAGGCAGCGCGGCCGCGACGAAGATAGCCACGACCCACGCCAGCGCAGCCGGCTCGGCGGCGCCGGCTTGGCGCAGGCGCTCCTGCCACGCCGCAAAGTCGGGAGCGCTGCGCCAGAGCAAAGCCGCTGCGAGCAACGCGCCCAGCACGCGCCCCGCCAACGGCAGCCAACCTTCGAGCACGCGCTTGAAGGCCGCGCGGCGGCGCAGATACGACGGCGAATCGGCGTCCACGGCGCCGCTGACCACCAGCCAGTCGCGTCCGAAGCTGGCGACGAGGGGCATGGCGAAGAGCGTGGCGGCGAGCGTGGTCGCCGGCGGGCCGAGGATGGGCCACAGCATCAGCGTGAGGAAGCCGGTCTGGAAGCCGGCGATGACGCGGCGGTTCTCGCTGGGGGGCAGTTCATACACGGGTTTGCCCTGGCGCGTGCGCAGCCACATGCCCGCCACAAAGAGTTGGCGGCTGACGGCTAGCACGAGATACCACACGGGCAGGCGGCCCGTCTGTACGCCCAGCAGAACCGCCACGAGCAGGCCGAGGCCGTCCAGCTCGATATCGAGCGTGGCGCCCAACTGCGTGACCCGATTCGTGCGCCGCGCCAGGTAGCCGTCGACGAAATCAAGCATGCGCGAGAGCGTGTAGAAGAGCGCAGGCGCCCACGCCAGCCGGCCCGCGGGCATGGGGTTGAAGAGGAAGCCCGCGGTGGCCGCCACCAACAGGCCGCAGACCAGGCTCACCCAGGTGGCGGCGCCGAAATCGGCGAACAGGCGATCTTCGCCCTTGCGGTGATTGCTGGGCAGGGCGTGCCACAGGATGCCAAGCACGGCTGCCCCCGCTATGCTTGCCCACAGCAACCAGCTGGCGGCGTGCGCGGCATAGGCGGAGCGCGCCGGCCCGGCATAGCCTGCGCCCAGCGCCACGGCAAAGAGCAGGGCGGCGAGCAGCCAGTGGCGGCGCAGGCTACGCAAGGCGAGACGGTTGGCGGCGGCGAGATTGCTAGTCGGCTGGTAGAGTGCGGGCTGCGGACTCGTCATAGACAGGGATGGCCCCTACTCCACGCTCAACTCTGAGCCGCCCAGGTCGATCAGGGCAGCGCCGACGCGACGCAGACAGGCGTCGAGGTCGTGTTCCAACTGATCCGCGGGCAGCCACAGGATTTCCCAACGCGCGGGCGCGGGGATGGGGCGCAGTTCGCGCGTTTGAGTGCGCGCCGCGGGGTCATTCGAGCAGCGAATGCCGAGGTAGCCGCCGCGCGCTTGCAGCGTTATATCGACGGGCCAATCCTCCACCAGGCGATTCTTCATGGGGCGCAAGCGGTTGGCGCGCAGCGTTTGCCACAGCCTGTCGAACGGGTCTTCACGATAGAAGAGGTCGCGCACGTCCGGTGCGCTCAACAGCCGGTCGAAGGTAGTGGGGATGAAGGTGATGCGGCGCAGCGAGGCCGCAGGGATGGGCCGCGCCAGCCGCTGCAGCGGGCCGATGTCGATGCGAAAGTAGTAGTCGTCGGCGCGGGCGTGGTCCGGCTCGTCGGGGATCAGATCGCGGCGGGTGAGCAGTTGATAGCGCCGCGTGGAGGCGTAGTAGGTGACGGTCTGCGCTTCGGCTCGCTCCTTGAAGGCGCCGGTCTGGTAGAAGGCGAGATAGTCGGCGCCCACGCGCCGGGGCGCGCTGCGCTGAGGGATGCGATACCAGCCTTCCGAGGCGGCGCGGCGGAAGTCCTCGGCATTGTTGACGACCACGACCAGCACCGTGCGGCGGCGAGCTTCGGCATCGGCATAGTCGACGGGCGGAGAGGACGTGGCGGTCATGGCAGCTTTTCCTTCTTATCCTTCGGCTGAGCCTTCAGCTTATCTAGCTTTCGCTGCGACGCAGGCGGGCGTAGATGTCGCCGGAATTGGCGGAGGGCAAAAGTCGCTCCAGCCATTGCAGCAGGGCCCTGGCCTCCACCCAGGCGGGCGATTGCCAGCGGTGCTGCTCGCCCACGGTCCAATTGTATTCGTATTCGCCCAGTGTTTCCAGGCGACGGATGCAGCCGCCTGCGATGTGGCGCACGGCGGGCAAGTACTCGATGGAGAGGCCCTGCAGCGGGCGTGACAGGCCGAGCAGCGCCTCCAGCTCGTAGCCCTCCACGTCAATCTTGCAGAAGACCGGCTCGCCGTGCAGGGCGATGAGGTCGTCGAGCGTGGTGACCTGCACGCCGGCCGCGCCTTCCCAGTGTACATGGGCAAACGATTCGGCCTGGCCCACGTCGTGCATCCACTGCGGCGAGAGGGTGCTCACCGTGGGGGTGCGCTCGCTGATGAAGAGCTGCTGCACGCCCGCCTGGGCGCCCACAGCCGCCTCCACCAACGTCACCTGCGGTGAAGCGCCATACCAGCGGCGCAAGAGCTGCATCAGATGCGGCTGCGGCTCCACCGCCACCACACGCGCGCCGATCATGCGCCAGATGCGCACGCGGCTGCCCACATGCGCGCCGATGTCGAAGCAGAGGTCGCCGGGCGCCATCCACTGGCGATAGAAGCGCCGCAACTGCCGCGTGCGGTCCGGCCGGCCATAGTACATAACGAGCGAGCGCAACAAGCCGAGGTTGCGGCGCAGAGCGTGTGTGAGCGGGCGTTGTGCAGCAGGCCAGTGCATAGGCCTGTACTATACCGCAAGCGAAAGGCTTTAGAAAAGCGAGGATCGCCGGGAAGGATCGCCAGGAAGGATCGCCAGGCTCGAGGCCCGTCAATTTGACGGATAGGCGCGGGTAAGGTTAACTGGAAGCCGACCGCCGGATCGTCCTCTGCTCGCATAGGCTCGAATAGAACTAGGCTGGAATGGAACGCGCATGACTTCTGAATCGATTGAATCGATTGAATCTATCTCCGCTCGACCTGTCCCTGTGACCGACGCCCGGCAAGAGGCGGAGGCGCAGGCGGACGCCGGCCATTTTCACACGGACCAGGTTGCCACCGTCGCCGGCGGGCATCTGGTACATGACACTTACGCCGCCTTCCTGGCGCCGCTGCTGCCCGTGTTACAGGACACGCTGGGCATGGGCTATGCCGGCGCGGGCGGGCTGGCGATCTTCACGCAGATCCCCAGCCTGTTCACGCCCTTTATCGGCTATTTGGCGGATCGCATCAGCCTGCGCTATTTCGTGATCTTGGCGCCGGC